>CAJKRH010000025.1 GCA_905202255.1 uncultured Ruminococcus sp. | reverse complement strand
CTTTTGAGTGACCAAAAGCGCGGCAAAAGTCATCAAAGAGAGCGTTCCCCTCTCTTTGCAAACTCACCCCGTCGCCTCGCGGCGACCAGTGCGAACAAAGTGCCTCGACCGTCCGACCGTAGCATAGTCATGGCTACAGGTTCGAAACGCCCCCCCGCGCCGACTCGGATTTACTGCTGTGCCATGTTGGGCTATGGGAACCTCGCGGTTGATATTTGGGTGCGGAAATGGATCTGGTCTGTGCGCTGACGGAATTGAGCATATATTTTTCATTTTGTCTGTTAGTATACTTGGATTTTATCTGGTAGAGGTCGGCGCCGTCGACGACCCGCTGTGGTAGTGGAATTGACCGATTCGCGAAGCGAACGCGGTCGGCGTCGCCGAGACAGGGTATTCGGATTTTGGTGCGGAAATGGGAAAGTTTGTGCGCTGACGGGATGAAGTGCATATCTTTATTTGGGATGTTTGCTGTGTTTGTATTGCATCATAAAAGCCACCTGAGCAGGTGGCTTTTATGATGCAATATTCTTTTAATTTTCTGATAGAAGTCTGATTATTTCTACGGCGAGCTTTCGTTTTTCCGGTGGCAAGCCGCGCACGGTCTTTTGCAATTCATCCGACAAATAATTTTCGGAGGAAGCTGCACATCCGCAAACAAGTTCGGCAATATCGCAATCAAGTAGGGCAGAGATATCCGAAAGCAAGTCAAGACTTATTTTTGTTTTGCCGCACTCGACCTGACTAATATATCCGACTGAAACTCCGAGTTTCTCCGATAGCGCTTCTTGCGTTATTCCGACAGTTTTTCTTGCGGATTTGATTCTTCTGCCAATCATTTTATAATCTACGGGCATTTTGTCCTCCGGATTTATATGTGTAAAACTATAATACAGCATAAATATATCAAATAGAAGATACTAATAACTTAAATTTTAGTTATTAGTATTGACAAATCTGCGCGTTTATGCTATGATTGACATATAAATAAAAGAATTTGAGGAGGAAACCATGAGCGACATTACATTAAATGTTTACAAGTACGATCCGGAGGAGATAAAACGACTGCTGTTGAACGATTTCAGATTCAAGGGGCTTTACAATAAGCTTTATAAAATGATGGAGGAAACTACAAAAAAGAGCCACCCCAACATCGACAGTGCAAAGCTTAGCATAGTGGCAAGAGAAGGCGCAATAGAATATGCACAGATGGAATGCAGAAAAAGTTTTCAATACAGCAAATATGTCCGAAGTGCAGAGGATGCACTTATAGAACTTGACCGTAAGATGAAAGCAGATGACAAGCCGTCAATGAAAAAGACGACAGTCGCGGGAATAGTATGTTATGTTTGTGCGGCACTGACGCTTAATTCGATTAGGGCAGATATAAGAATATGGGGATTATTTTTTGCTTTTGTTGCTGTAGGAACATTTTTCTTAACTCTGCCGAAAATAAAACAAATTATAAAAGCTAAAATTAATAAAAACAAAAATAAGAAGAAATAAAATCCAAAAAGCGCCGATGCGATGCATCGACGCTTTTTCTGTTCGATTTATTTTCGCTTTATTTGCGCTCCGTCTGCTTTTTCCATTTCGGCGGCATTGCCGCTTCGCGGCGGCGACGGTTGTATTCCGATTTCGGATTTACGAACTGACGCCAATCAAGGTCGCCGCGCTCGAGTGCGCAGATTATCGTTTCTGCCGTGGCGATGTTTGTGGCTACGGGAGTATTGTGTATATCGCATTCGCGGACAAGGTCGCTGTCCGTGAGAAGCTCATTGAAATCTGCCGTTGTATTGTTATCACGGAAGTACAGGAGGATATCTATCTCATTATATGCTATTCTGGACATTATCTGGTCTATGCCGCCCTGCCTGCCGGGCAGAAGCTGTTCAACCTCGAGTCCCGTAGCATCGGAAACCATTTTGCCCGTTGCTTTTGTAGCGCATATATGATGCTTTGCCAGAACGCCGCAGTAAGCTATGCAGAACTGAACCATAAGCTCTTTCTTTGCGTCATGTGCTATGATAGCTATTTCCATATCTTTTTCCTTTCGTTGCTTCGAAAAACGGCATACCGAAGCGTCGTTATTTTATTTCCTTTAGTTTGCGTATGTGATAGAAAAGCGGAACGGACTCGCCGAGAGTTCTTCGCGCTATATTTTCAAAAGCATTTGTGATATTGTGCGAGAAAAGCTCGTCTGTGAGCGCGCCGTCGTTGCCCGCATAGATAATCTCGGGATCATACGGCACGGCGCCGATAAGCCGCACGGATGCGCTTTCCACCATTTCGAGCACATCGCGCTTCGCCGCCTTTACGCTTCTGCCGCTCAGCTTATTTACGATAAGTCTCATGCGGGAAACGCCCTTGGTATAGAGAAAAGAGGCTGTCCTCTCCGCGGCGCGTATGGCGGCACGCGAGGGGGAAACGATGATATATGCCGTATCCGCGACGGAGGCGGAGAGCAGAAGCGGTTCGCCAACGCCGCCGGGGGTATCTATGAATATGAAATCGTATCTGCCGCTGTCCCTGTATTCGGCGACGGCGCGGCGGAATGCAAATGCCGTGAATCTGCTGTCAAAAGAATATGGTGCCGGAACGAAAAAGAGATTTTTGCTTCTTCTGTCCGCGATGACCGCACGCTCGGGCGTTACTCTGCCGAAAATGACATCGCCTATATCATAGAGCGCCTCATCGGAGAGACCGAGCAGGATATCCATGCATCTGTTTCCGAAATCACAGTCTATGACAAGCACGCGCTTTCCGAGGAGAGCCACCGACATGGCAAGATTGGCGCATACGGTAGATTTGCCGACGCCGCCCTTGCAGGAGGTGAAAAGAATCACTTTTGTTTTTGATGAAAGACTTTCGTTTTCCATTAAAAATCGCCTCCCTCACATTTTTCTGACAACTCTTTTATTATTTTATCACCTCGAAGCCTCTTTGTCAACGGAAATGAGTCAAAATATTAAATATGTTGCAAATATCACAAAAAACAAGCGAATATATTATTTAATTATGACTGTCTCCAGTGTGGCAAAGGCTTCTTCTTCGAGAGCGGCGACATCGACACGCGCTTCTTCGTTTTCAACCTTGTAAATCTCGGGCTGTGTGCGCGGATGAGCGGGTGTGAAAACGGTGCAGCAATCCTCATAGGGGAGGATGGATGTCTCGAATGTATCTATCTTGCGTGAAATCTTTACTATATCCTCTTTATCCATGCCGATGACGGGACGGAAAACAGGCATATTCACGACGCTGTCCGTGACGAGGAGCGCTTTCATTGTCTGGCTTGCCACCTGACCGATGCTCTCGCCTGTTATGAGCGCATCGCAGGAAAATTTATTTGCCGTGCGCTCCGCAAGGCGCATCATGAAGCGACGCAGGAGCAGAGTGAAATAGTCCTCATCGCAGTTGTCGCGCAGAACCTCCTGAATATGCGTGACGGAGATGATATGAACGCGTATCTCGCCCGCATAGCCAGCGAGCTTGGCGGCGAGGTCGAGAACCTTTTGTCTTGCGCGTTCGCTCGTGTAGGGGAAGCTTTCAAAATGCATCGCATCTATGCGCACGCCGCGCTTTGCCATCATGAAGCCTGCGACGGGGCTGTCGATACCGCCGGAGAGGAGCAGGAGTCCCTTTCCGTTTGAGCCTGTCGGCATGCCGCCTACGGCGCGTTCCTGACCCGCGCAGATATATGCGGCGAAATCGCGTATTTCAACTCTGACGCAGACCTGCGGTGCGTGAACATCGACTCTGAGCGCACCGCCCGAGGCTTCGAGTATAGCCGCGCCGACCTCGGCGGATATTTCCGGCGAAGTGAAAGGAAATTTCTTGTCGGATCGTTTTGATTCCACCTTGAAGGTGCGCACGCCCGAGAGATAGGGCATAAACACGGTGCCTGCCGCCTCGAGTATGGCATTCATATCCTTGGGCAGCTCTATCGCGCGGCTGACTGCGGAAACGCCGAAGGTATTCTTTGCCGCCTCGTATGCCCCCGTGATATCGCAGGTTTCCTCGAGCGGCTCGATATATGCCGTGCTCTGTATATAATAAATTTTGAATTTGCCGAACTGCGCCGTGCGGCGTGCAAGCTCATTTTTCAGCAGGTGCTCAAAATGGGAACGATTGGCTCCTTTGAGCGTAATTTCGCCGTATTTGCAGAGAATTATTTCTTTCATTTGTCATTTTTCCTTTCGGGATGATAAAATTTTCGGGAAAATTTAAAAATCCTATTCCATAAATCGCAAAAATATATTATAATAGACAAAACGGGACTTTTTTCGGCTGTTTAGCCGTGTCCTGAAATCATTATACAATTTTTCCGCACTTTTTTCAATCGTTTTTGAAAAAGAAATAAAGAAAAATACGGAGGTTACCATGAAAAGACTTTACACACTCGATATCGCGGGAGAGGAGCTGAAGCTTCGCAGTGAGGATGATCCCAGATATGTTCAGCATCTGGCGCATGAGCTCTCAAAGAAGATAAACTATTATGCGCTTTCGGGAGCCGGCGTATCAAAGCTTCAGGCGGCTATAGTATGCGCGCTTGACCTGCTCGATGAGAATTACCGTCTGAAATCCCTGATGGAGGATGCTCCGAAAAAGGACTCAAAGAAAACCGACGGCGGCAAGAAATAATGACCGAAGACAGAAACGCCCGCCTGCCCGAGCTTCTCGCTCCGGCAGGCTCCGCCGAGGCGCTTTATGCTGCAGTTTCCGCGGGAGCCGATGCCGTGTATTTCGGCGTCGGCGCTTTCAACGCGCGCATGAATGCGAAGAACCTTGCGGAAGGCGAGCTTGCAGAGGCGACAGCGTATTGCCGCAGGCTCGGCGTGAAAACATATGTCACGCTCAATACGCAGCTCTACGGCGGCGAGGTATATGCGGCGGCGGAGATGGCACGCGGGCTTTACAATCTCGGCGTCGATGCTTTTATTACGGCGGATATCGGACTTGCACGGGTGCTGCGTTCGGCTTATCCCGAGATAGAGATACACGCGAGCACGCAGATGACGGGGCAGAACGAAATGAGTGCGCAGGTACTTTCGGAAATGGGCTTTTCCCGCATGGTGGCGCCGCGCGAGCTTTCGCTTGCCGATATAAAGGCACTCTGCGAAAAGTCGCCGATAGAGACGGAAATATTCATCCACGGTGCGCTCTGCGTCAGCGCCTCGGGGCAGTGCCTTTTCAGCTCCGTTATCGGCGGCAGAAGCGGAAACAGGGGGCAGTGCGCCCAGCCCTGCCGCCTGCCGTATTCCTGCGGAAAAGGGCAGGGCTATCCGCTTTCGCTCAAGGATCTCTGCCTTGCTTCGCATATGGAGGAGCTTATCTCCTCGGGCGTGGCTTCGCTGAAAATAGAGGGCAGGATGAAGAGCGCCGATTATGTTCACGGCGTGGTGAAAATATACCGCCGCCTGCTCGACGAGGGCAGAAACGCAACGGCGGATGAATTGGAGGCTCTCGCGCGGCTTTTCTCGCGCTCGGGCTTTACCGACGGATATTTCACGGGGAAGATTGATTCCTCTATGCTCGGTGTGCGCACCGAGGATGACAAACGCGCGAGCACCGCGCAGGGCGGCGGAAAATATATAGGCGAGCGAAGGCTGCCGCTCCTGATAAGAGCGGAATTTTATGCCGACCGCCCGCCCCTGCTGCACGGCACGGCATACCGCGGCGGCGAGGAGATATGCATCTCTGTTACGGGTGAAAGCCTGCCGGATGCAGACTATCCGACGATACCGCAGAGCCGCATAGAGGAAAACCTTACAAAATTCGGTGCTACAATCTACCGCGCACAAAAAACGGAAATAACGGGAGCGGAGAATGCGCATTTTCCGCTCTCGGAGATAAACGCGCTCCGCCGCGCTCTCTGCGGGAGACTCGACGCGGCGTCACTCGGCGAGCGCGAGCCGCTCGAAAAGCGAGATATGCCGAGGGCGGTATCGGAGCCGAAAACGGCACCGGAAAGAAAAATAAATTTTGTGAACGGGAAAGCAGATGCGCACGGAAAAACGGCATATTTTGTCTATGCCGACAGCATAACGGAAGCGGCAAAGGCTTATTTCGGGCGCATTTATGTGCCGCTCATGCAGTATGTGAAGCTGAAAAGCCCCGCGGAAAATATCGGCGTGGCTTTCCCACCCGTGGTATTTTCGCATGAGTGCGCGGAGGTCATCGCCGCGGCGGAAAAGGCGGCGGAGATGGGTTGCCGCTACGCACTGATAACAAACCTCTGGCAGGTCGCGACGGCGAAGCGGCTCGGCTTTGAAGCCTGCGGAGACCTGCGCCTCGGCATATGCAACGGCGAGAGCGCCGCGGAGATGGCGGATATAGGGCTGGAGCGTTTTATAGTTTCGAGCGAGGCGAGAAAATCGCCTGCCGCCATGATACCGCGAGGGCAGATAATCTATGGCGCGCTCCCCGTGATGACGCTCGAAAAATGCGCGATAAGGGAGATATGCGGCGCGAAACTGCCGCCGATATCCGCCTGCCGCTACTGCGATACGCACAGGTTTTCATATCTTTGCGACAGGCTCGGGGTGAAATTCCCGATGGCGCGCGAATATAAGCACAGAAATGTGATATTCAACAGCGTTCCCGTCTATATGGGCGATAAGAAGAGCGGCATGGACTGCGAATTTTATCATTATATATTCACGAACGAAAGCTGCGCGGAGATTGACCGCATAATCGGAATTACGGAAAAAGGCAAGAACTACGGCGGAAAATTCTGCCGGCTTTCTTCGCCGAAGTGAGGACAGTATGTTTAAGAAAATAATTCTCGCGTCATCATCGCCGCGAAGAAAAGAAATACTCGGAAGACTCGGACTGCACTTTGAAATATGCTCGCCCGATGTTGACGAGACCTGCAACGAAGAGATAAAGCCATGGGACTATGTCTGCACGCTCTCGCGCAGAAAAGCCGATGCCGTGAGGGAAAAATACGCCGGCGAGAACGATGTGCTCATTATCGCCTGCGACACAGTCGTCGTTTACGGCGGGCATATCATAGGCAAGCCCGAGAGCGAGATGCACGCTCATGTCACACTGGGGCTTCTTGCCGATTCATATCACGATGTCTACTCGGGGCTCACGCTAATCGGTGGCGGCAAAATCCTGTGCGAGAGCGCGCGCACGAGAGTGAAAATGCGCGACTACAGCGAATCGGATATAGAAAAATATGTCGCCTCGGGTGAGCCGATGGGCAAGGCGGGCTCGTATGCCATTCAGGGGCTCGGCTCGGCGCTTGTCGAGGGCATAGAAGGCGACTACTATAATATAATGGGCTTTCCCGTGCCGCTTTTCTGCGATATGCTGAAAAGGGAATACGGAATATCGGTTTTTGATATAGCGGAGTGATAAATATGACCGAAAAAGAGAAAAAAGCGCGCGCGGCGTATATCGTCGCCGAGCTTGAAAAAATATATCCCGATGCCGCCTGTGCGCTGGAATCGGGCGGCGACCCGTGGCGGCTTCTTGTCATGGGCAGGCTCTCTGCGCAGTGTACCGACGCGAGAGTGAATACAGTATGCCGCGAGCTTTTTGCGCATTTTCCGGATGCCGCGGCTATGGCGGCGGCGCCGCTTGAGGAGATAGAAAAGCTCGTCTATTCATGCGGCGTATACAAGGTGAAGGCGAAAAACATACGCGATTTTTCCGCGATAATCACGGAGAAATACGGCGGCAGGGTTCCCGACAGCATGGAGGAGCTTCTGACTCTTCCCGGCGTCGGGCGGAAGATAGCAAATCTCATACTCGGCGATGTCTACGGCAAGCCCGCGATTGTCGCCGATACGCATTGCATACGCATTTCAAACCGCCTCGGGCTTTGCGACAGCAAAGTTCCCGAAAAGGTGGAGCGTACGCTCTCGGCGCTGGTTGCGCCGGAGAAGCAGTCCGACTTTTGTCACAGGCTCGTGCAGTTCGGCAGAGATACCTGCGATGCACGAAAGCCGAAATGCGAAGCATGCCCGTTTTTGGGTTTAAAATGCAAAATCTGATGAAAAAACGGAGTTTTTTATGTTAAATCAGCCTTTGGCAGACAGAATAAGACCGAAAAGTCTCTCCGATGTCGCGGGAGACCCGAAGCTCTTCGGCGAGAAGGGCATTTTCGCCTCGATGATAGCGAGCGGATATATACCGAATATGATATTTTTCGGTCCCTCGGGGACGGGTAAAACCACCGTGGCAAATATCATTGCCGAGGCGGCGGGGAAGACACTGCACAAGCTCAATGCGACGACGGCGGGCATCTCGGATATAAAGGAGGTCATCGCCGATACCTCATCGCTCATGGGTTCGGGCGGCGTACTGCTGTATCTGGATGAGCTTCAGTATTTCAATAAGAAGCAGCAGCAATCCCTGCTCGAATTTATCGAGGACGGCAGGATAACCCTCATCGCTTCCACTACGGAAAATCCGTATTTTTATGTTTATCCCGCCGTGCTCTCGCGCAGTGCCGTCTTTGAGTTCAAGCCGCTCTCGCGGGAGGCACTCACTGGCGCACTCGAGCGCGCTGTGCGTGTTCTGGAGGAAGAGGACGGCAGGAAAATCGGGCGCGAAGACGGCGCACTTTCCATGATAGCCGCGGCGGCTTCGGGGGACGCCCGACGCGCCGTAAACCTGCTCGAAAATGTCTACAGGGTCTGCGGCGAAATAACGGAGGAAAATATCCGGGCATTCCTGCCCGAGATAATGGGAATGGCGGGCTTTGACAAGGCAGGCGACGGACACTATGACCTGCTGTCGGCTTTTCAGAAGTCGATACGCGGCTCCGATCCCGATGCCGCGCTCTTTTACCTTGCCAAGCTGCTTGCGGGCGGTGACCTCATTTCCGCCTGCCGCAGAATACAGGTTATAGCAAGCGAGGATATAGGGCTGGCATATTCTCAGGCGGCGGCGATAACACGCGCCTGCGTGGAGAGCGCACGCGAGCTCGGGCTTCCAGAAGCGGCTGTTCCGCTTGCCCATGCCACCGTTATGCTGGCGACGGCACCGAAATCAAATTCATCGTATCTCGGCTACTATGCCGCGCTTGAGGATGTGAACGCAGGCAGGGGCGCTGAGGTGCCGCGATGCGTGCAGAATGTGCATTTCGACGGGGAAAACATCGGCGATAAGGGACAGAACTACAAATACCCGCACGATTATCCGAATCATTATGTCGGGCAGAGCTATATGCCGCTCGACTTAAAGGAGCGGAAATATTATCGCTTCGGCGAAAACAAAGCGGAAAGCGCCGCCGCGGCATACTGGGCGCAGATAAAGAAAAAATAAGGTGATGCTATGAATATAATTCAGGTCGGCTCATCCGGTCATTATGAATACGCCCTCGCGGCGGCAAAAAGAGCGGGCTTTCGCTTCACTGGGATATGCATGGGCGACCGCCGCGAAAAGAATACCACGCGCGAGCATTTTCAGAAATTCGGCTTTGATGTTCCGCTGTATGAGGACTATGCCGAGATGCTGGAAAAGGCTCCATCGGATATAGTGATAATAAATTCGTTCATGGGCTATAATGCGGAGTTTGCCGCAGAGGCTCTGCGCCGCGGCAAGCATGTTTTTGCAGAAAAGCCGATAGCGACAACGCTTGACGGACTGCACCTCGTGATGCGTGAATATCACAATGCCAATATGAAAGAAATGCTCGAGAAATACGACAGGAAAAGAGTCTGCCTCTGCGGAATGTTCGGCATACTCGACGAGCCGCATTTCATGACGGCATGGAAAACAGCCGCGAGCGGCGAGATAGGCGAAATCCGTCTCGTGAACGCGCAGAAATCATACAAGCTCGGCAAGAGGGAAGAGTTCTATTCCGAGCGCGAGCTCTACGGCGGCACGATACCATGGGTGGCAATACATGCCATAGACTGGTCGTGGCGGCTTTTCGGTCTGCATTTCACCGAGGTGACGGCAAGGCAGAGCAGAGTCGCAAACGGCGGAAACGGCACGCTGGAAACCGATGCGATATGTCTTTTCCGCGGAAGCAGGGACGAAATAGTTTCCGTTTCCGCAGACTATCTGCGTCCGGCGGGAGCGCCGACTCACGGTGACGACCGAATACGCGCCGTCGGCGAGCGCGGCATCATGGAGGTTCGCGCCGGCAAGGTCTACATTACAGACGAAAACGGCGAAAGGGAAGTTTCCGAATACGAGAAATCCGGAAGTATTTTCGATGAATTCATAAACGAGATAGAAACGGGGATTCCCGGCAGAGTTTCGGCGATGGGCAGCTTTTATTCCACATATCTCGCCCTCTGCGCGAGAGAAAGCGCCGACAGAGGCAAGACCGTGGCGCTGGATTTCGATGCTTTTTGCCGCGGAATATGAATATAAAAATGAAAAAACTGTAAATTCCGTAAAAAAATCAAAAAAATATTGTAAAATCGAAAAAAACGCGTTATAATACAATGTTGGAATAAGTATGGGAGGTTTGCCGCTTGAAAAAAGTTGATATGTATACCGACGGCGCCTGCAAAGGCAACCCGGGAGCGGGCGGTTTCTGCTGTATACTGAAGTATAAGGGCAAGGAAAAGCTTGTTTCGGGGGGAGAGGCAAATACCACAAACAACCGCATGGAACTGCGTGCCGTGATAAGCGGACTGGAGATTCTCCGTGAGCCATGTGAGGTGACGGTTTATTCCGACTCGAAATATGTCGTGGACGCGATGAAGCTCGGCTGGGCGCGCGGATGGAAGGAAAAGGGCTGGAAAAAGAGCGACGGCAAGACGGCACTCAATACCGACCTCTGGGAGCGACTGCTTTCTCTTTCCGAGATGCACAGACTGAGATTTGTCTGGGTAAAGGGACACGACGGACACGAATACAACGAGCGGTGCGACAGGGAAGCTGTCGCGCAGGCGGAAAAATTCACATAATTCACATAACAAAGCACGAGAGAGGATGTGTAAAACTTGGAAAAAAGATTTGTTTACGCAGACAATGCGGCTACGACGAAGCCCGACCCGAGGGTTATCGAAGCGATGAAGCCTTATCTTACGGAATGCTGGGGGAATCCCTCGAGCATATACGGTTTCGGTCAGAATGCCAAGGAGGCGCTGAGCGGGGCGAGGGCAAAGATTGCTTCTCTGATGGGTTGCGACGCAGGCGAAATATACTTTACTTCATGCGGCACGGAATCCGATAACTGGGCAATAAGAGGAGCGGCATATGCCAATATAAGAAAGGGCAAGCACCTGATAACGACAAAGGTCGAGCATCACGCTGTTCTCCACACGATGGAGGCACTGAAAAAAGAGGGCTTTGAGGTGACATACCTTGATGTCGACGAGTACGGCATGGTTTCTCCCGAGTCGGTGCGCAACGCGATACGCGATGATACGACGCTCGTCGCCGTAATGTATGCAAACAACGAGATAGGTACCGTTATGCCTATCGCCGAAATAGCAAAAATAACAAAAGAAAAGAAGGTTCTTTTCTTCACCGATGCCGTTCAGGCTATAGGTCATGAGAAGATAAACCTTCACGAGCTGGGAGCAGATATGCTCTCCTGCTCGGGTCATAAGATAAACGCGCCGAAAGGCACAGGCTTCCTCTATATACGCAAGGGCGTCGGCATCCGCAATCTCATAGAGGGCGGCGGTCAGGAAAAGGGCAAGCGCTCCGGTACGGAAAATGTGGCATACGCCGTTGCTCTCGCAAAGGCGCTTGAGCTCGCCTGCGAGCAGATGCCGGACCTTGAGAGAGTTGCCGCCATGCGCGACAGACTCATTCATGAGATTCTTGCGAAGATTCCCGATACGAGACTCAACGGTCATCCCACACAGAGACTTCCCGGAAATGTCAATATTTCATTTGATTTCATAGAGGGCGAGAGCATGATTCTTCTGCTCGATTCCTGCGGCATATGCGCCTCCACAGGCTCTGCCTGCTCGAATAACTCTCTCGAGCCTTCTCATGTTCTGCTTGCGATAGGTCTGCCTCATGAAAAGGCGCACGGCTCGCTCCGTCTCAGCCTCTCGCACGAGACGACAGACGAGGATGTCGATTATATCCTCGAGAAACTGCCGCCCATCATTCAGAGACTGCGCGACATGAGCCCGCTCTGTAATGCATAAAACCAAAGTAATTTATTTCATATAAAAAGGAGGGAATAGTATGTATTCCGAAAAAGTAATGGACCACTTCATGCACCCGAGAAATGTAGGCGAAATAGAAAACGCCGACGGTATAGGTGAGGTAGGCAACGCAAAATGCGGCGATATAATGAGAATCTATCTCAAAATAGATAACGGCATCATAACCGATGTGAAATTCAAGACATTCGGTTGCGGTGCGGCTGTTGCCACATCGTCGATGGCAACCGAACTGATAAAAGGAAAGAGTGTTGACGATGCGCTCAAACTCACAAACAAGGCTGTCATCGAGGCGCTTGACGGACTTCCTCCGATAAAGATACATTGCTCCGTGCTTGCCGAGGAAGCAGTTCGCGCGGCTATCGCCGACTACTATAAGAGAAACGGCATAGAAAAGGAGATTCCCGGTGCGGAATGTACAGGTTGCTGCTCATGCTGCGAGCATAGTGCAGAGCATAATCATGTACATGAGCATGACCATGAATAAGAAAAAAATACTGCTTGGTATGAGCGGCGGCGTTGACAGCACATTCAGCGCCGTTCGCTTGCTTAATGAGGGATATGATGTTGAGGGCGCGATACTTGTGATGAGTGAGCATACCGATACATCGTCTGCCGAGATCAATGCGAAAAAGCTCGGCATACCGTTACATATCGTCGATTGCAGGGAGAAATTCGATGAATTTGTGAAGAAAAACTTCATCTCGGAATACTGCCGCGCGAGAACGCCGAATCCCTGCACGGTCTGCAACAGATATGTGAAAATGGCGGAGCTTTGCCGCGTTGCCGAGAGCATAGGTGCCGAGAAGATTGCCACGGGGCATTACTGCGGCATAGGCTACGATGAGAGAAGCGGCAGATACTATCCCAAAAAGGGCGCGGACGCGAGAAAAGACCAGAGCTATGTTTTCTGGAATCTCACGCAGAAAGAGCTTTCCATGCTCTATTGTCCGCTTTTTGCCGATAACAAAAGCGAAGTGAAAGAGCTGGCGCGCGAGAGCGGGATAGATGTGCCCGAGGGCGAGAGTCAGGATATCTGCTTCATCCCCGACGGTGACCATGCCGCCTTTATAGAGAAAGCTGTCGGTAAGCTTCCCGAGGGCGATTTCGTAGATGAAAACGGCAGGGTTCTCGGCAGGCACAAGGGCATAGCGCACTATACCGTCGGTCAGCGCAAGGGGCTCGGAATATCTGCGGGAAAGCCCGTATTCATATCGAAAATCGATGCCGAAAACAATACAATAACTGTATCTGATGAGAGCGCACTTTTCAGCACGGAGTTTACCTGCTTATCGCTCAATTTCGCGAAGCTTGCGCCATTTGAGGGTACTGTCCGCGCGCAGGTGAAAGCGCGATATGCGGCAAAACCTGTGGATGCAGAGGTGACCGTTTCGGGCGGCAGGGCATATGTGAAAACAGCGGTGCCCGTGCGCGCCGCGACGCCGGGTCAGAGCGCCGTTTTCTATGACGGAGACGATGTGCTTTTCGGCGGATTTATAGACTGAAAAGGCAGCTTTGTCCTCCCGACGCATTTTGACGGCAAAAATAAGAAAATCTAATATTCTAATGGAAAACAGGGCTGAAATCGTCGTTTTGCCCTGTTTTTTTACATTTTTAAAACTAAAAGTAAACTGATTGAAAACTTTTGTGAAAAATGACAACGCGTCAAAAAACGCAGGATAAAACTGTGCAATTTGCACATAAAATCGAGGGCGTTTTCACGACTTTCGTAGGTAAAAGTTTATCGCAAAAAGCAATTTTCGGTTGCGGAAATAAATCGTAAATTGCAGTTTGCACTACGGAAAAAGCCGAAAAACGCCTGAAAAAGCGGAAAAATAAAAGAAAAACCGCGATTTTTCAAATTTTATGCAACCTCATGGTTGCGGCAACCGGAAAAAGCTCAAAAACGGCGCAAAACTCCGCATTTTCGCCCGAAAATGCCCGAAAAATGCAAAAAACGGACAGCGAGGCAAAAATGTTCGGAAAAAAGCGCCGTTTTGCCGTCCGCCAAGCCTTTTCGCGCGGGAAAACCTTGCCCTGCGCTTCTTGACTTTGCGGCGCTTATATGATATTATATTAAGGCATATTTCAGAGAGAAAATATGTGCGTCACGAATAGTGATATACCCCATCTTTTTAGGAGGATCCAAATGGAAAAATCGAAATTCACAAGATTGCTTGCTTTTGCGCTTGCACTGTGCATGACGATATGCGGCGCGACGACGCTTTTTGCTACGGACATTTCCGTTGTTCCCATTTCCGATGCGGAATCGGACAGCTTTGCAGAAGCGCTCGAGCAGCTTAACGACATCACATGGAGCACATACTATGCAAGATATTCCGGCATGAAGAGATATACCGGCGAGCCTATCGTAATAAAGGCTTCCGGATATACAGGCTTCACATATCCCTCGGGAATGACCGACAAGGACGCCGCTCTGCCCTTTGAAAAGCTCGATGAGCTTGACGGCAGAAAGGATGTTCTCCAGACACCGGATATCGGTACTGTTGAGTACAAGGTAACCGTGCCCGAGGACGGACTTTACGCTATCGAGTGGGACTACTACCCGATAAAGGCGAAAGCGAGCAACATAGAAAGAACGCTCAGAATCAACGGCGACGTTCCTTTCACCGAGGTAAGAAACCTTCTGATGACAAAAATCTGGAAGGACGAATACAAGTACGATGAAAACGGCAATGTCGTCTTTGAAAAGGATGCGAGCGGCAACGACGCGCGTCCGCAGAAGTATGAAGCGCCCGAATGGCGCACTTACTATGTAAGCGACCCGACCGGCTACAACAACGGCAAATTCTGGTTCTACCTCAAGGCGGGCGAAAACACGATTTCGCTCACGGGTCAGAGAGAGCCTGTCGTGCTGGATGAGATTCGTCTCACGGCTGTCACCGATGAGCTTACATACGAGGACTACCGCAAGATAAACGACTCGAAGCCGAACAATGCTTCCGCCGCTACGCCGATAAAGATAGAGGCTGAAAATCCCTCTTCCACATCGGACAAGACGCTTTATCCCGACAACGACCGTTCTTCTTCGATAAACAGCCCTCAGCACGCAAGCTACATTCTCTGCAATGTAATCGGCGGCTCCAACTGGTCGACTATGGGTCAGTGGATAGAGTGGACGGTAACTGTTCCCGAGGACGGATACTATAAAATCTATTCCAGATTCCTGCAGAATGTGGTTCAGGGTCTTTATGTGTCGAGACGCCTGCGCGTAGACGGCGAGATTCCGTTCTATGAGGCAAACAATGTCAACTTCATCTATAATTCCGACTGGCAGTTCTCTGCGCTCGGAGTTGACGGCGAAGCCTTTGACTTTTATCTTGAAAAAGGAACGCACACATTTTCTCTCGAGGTTACACTCGGCGAGCTCGGCGGAATCATATCCGAGGTACGCAGCGCGCTTACCGAGATAAACAATATATATCTGAAGATACTTTCGATAACCGGTCCTTCGCCTGATTCTTATCAGGACTATAAGTTCTATTCCCGTATTCCTTCGGAAATAAAGAGAATGAGAGAGCTTTCGCAGGAGCTTTTCGATATCGCAAAGCGCTTTGAGCAGATTACCGGCGGCGGCAGCTCGAACCAGGCTACACTCGAAAAGATTGCACGCCGTCTCGAGACGATGTCCAAGAACAGCGAGCGTCAGATAGCCAAGAATTTCAGCGCTCTCAAGACCGATATCGGTAACCTCGGCACATGGCTCAATACGGTCACATCGCAGACTCTGAAGATGGACTATCTCGTAGTCGCTCCCGCTGAGGCAACCCTCGACAAGAAAGAATACAAGGCGAAAGGCAACTTCTTAGAAAACTTCGGCTTTGAGATTTCCGCTTTCATATGGAGCTTCTTCCGCGATAACTCTTCGTTCGGCGCCGTTGATGTCGGCGAGGGTATGACGGAGCTTACCGTATGGACCACAATCTCGCGCGAGCGTGCTCAGCTTGTACGCGACCTCGTAAGCAACAACTTCTCCGCAGTGGAGCCGAATATATCTGTAAATATGAAAGTTGTTACGGCGGGCGCGCTGCTTCCCGCGGTATTCGCAGGCGTAGGTCCCGATATAATGATGGAGGAAGCTTCCTCTACAGTTATCAACTATGCTGTCCGCGGTGCGGTCGTAAACCTCTATGACTGCGAAGGCTTTCAGTCGCTGAAGGGAAGATTCCATAAGAGCGCATGGACGCCGCTGACAGTGGCACTTGACAGCCCCGACGGCGAAAAGGCAGTTTACGGTATACCGCTTACGCAGAGCTTCAGCGTCATGTTCTACAGAAAGGACATCCTCGCGGAGCTCGGCATAAGAAAGGCACCCGAAACATGGGATGAATTCGAGACCGTTTCCGAAACGCTCATTTCCAACAACTACGAAGTCGGCATGGGCTACAACGAAATGTTCAATATCTTCCTTTATCAGAAGGGCGGCGAGCTGTATACAAACGGCGGCACGACGATATCTTATGATACGGATGTTGCGCTCGACGCATTCACCGAAATGTGCGAGCTCTACACACACAAGAAATTCCCCAAGACCTATGATGCGGCAAACCGTTTCAGAACGGGTGAGATTCCGATAATCATAGCTGACTATATCACATTCTACAATCAGTTCACAATATTCGCAACAGAGCTGAACGGACTCTGGGGCTTCACCAATATCCCCGGTACTGTCCGCGAAGACGGCACTGTTGACAAGACAACGATAGGCTCCGTTACGGCGATGGTCGTAATGAGAGATGCGGAAGAGAAGAAGAACACAGCCTTCAAATTCATGGAGTGGTGGATGCGCACGGAAATCCAGAGCGCATACGCAAACGAGCTGGTAGCGCTTCTCGGTCCTGCCGGCAAGTACGCTACGGCAAACTACGAGGCATTCTCCGAGATGTCATGGTCGGCAAGCGAATCCAAGGTACTCAAGGCACAGTTTGAGGTGCTCAAGTGTATGCCTGAAATGCCCGGAAGCTACATCATCTCCCGCTATGTAAACTTTGCTTACCTTGAGGTTTATAACAACGGCGCAAACCCGAGCGATGAGCTCCTCGGCTATGTCGATACGATAAACCGCGAGATGGAAAGAAAGAGAGAAGAGCTGAAGCGCAACTTCTTTGTTCCCTCAAATTACGACCTGTTCGGTTAATCAACACCTCCGGGAGGCGACAGACTTCCGCTTCCCGGAGAAGAAATACTTGATAAAGGAGAAAATCAAATGTCTACAGAAACTGTTGCTGAGAAGCAGATGGGCAAAAAGCCGGTTTCCCGCAAGGAAATGTCGATGTTCCAGTGGACGCTGAAAGAAATGAAGCGCAATTACGCAGCGTATATCATGTGCTTTCCTTTCTATTTCGTGTTCATACTGTTCACGATAGGCCCCGTTGTTCTCTCGCTTTTCTTCAGCTTTACAATATTCAACCTTATAGAAGCGCCGCAGTTCGTATTCTTTGAGAACTATGTCCGTCTTTTCGTGGACGACGATGTATTCCTCACGGCTGTTCAGAACACGCTTATTTTCGCGGCTGTAACGGGACCTGTTTCATACCTGCTCTCGTTCCTCGTCGCATGGTTTATAAACGAACTTCCTCCGAAGATAAGGTCGTTTGTAACGCTTATCTTCTATGCGCCGTCTATCTCGGGCGGTATCTACACCGTATGGATGGTATTCTTCAGCGGTGACTCATACGGCTATGCAAACTATATCCTCCTGAAACTGGAGGTTATCACCGAGCCTATACAGTGGTTCCAGAATGCAAAATATGTCATGCCGCTCTGTATACTCGTTGCCCTCTGGACATCGCTCGGCGTTTCGTTCCTTTCGTTCATAGGCGGTCTGCAAACGGTCAGCAAGGACCAGTTTGAGGCAGGCGCCGTGGACGGTGTACGAAACCGTTGGCAGGAGCTCTGGTACATTACGCTGCCGAATATGAAGCCGCAGCTTCTCTTCGGTGCCATCATGTCCATCACATCGTCATTCGGTTTCGGCGCGATAGTTACAACGCTCGCGGGCTTCCCCAGCGTAAACTACGCGGCTCATACGATAATGCATCATCTCGAGGACTACGGCGGTCAGCGATTTGAGGTGGGCTATGCTTCGGCTATAGCAACAATACTCTTCTTTATCATGATAGGTGCAAACATGCTGGTAAAGAAAATACTTTCGAAGGTGGGACAGTAATATGGCGAGAAAAGTTACTAAATTAAGAACCAGAAATCATAAAGTTGTCCTTAACCGTTCTGCCGGCGGCGATGTGGGAATTTCAATATTCCTCGTGCTTTTCGGACTCTTCATGTTTATCCCTATGTACTACGCTATCATCCAGTCGCTCAAGCCGCTTGACGAGCTCTGGATGTATCCTCCGAGATTTTATGTCGCAAACCCGACTTTCCAGAACTTCGCGGATATGTTCAAGGCGATGACAGACTCGTGGGTTCCTTTCTCCAGATACATATTCAATACGGTGTTCATCTCCGTAGGCGGTACCTTCGGTAACCTTGTATGCGGTTCTCTTGCCGCTTATGCGGTTTCCAAGATAAAGTTCCCCGGCAGAGCGGGACTCCAGAAAATGGTACGACTTGCACTCATGTTCCATGCGACGGTCGGCTCGGTTGTAAACTTTATGACGATGAGTGCACTTCACCTCATCGATACATACTGGGCAATCATAATCCCCGCCTGCGGCAGTACGCTCGGCATGTTCCTTATGATGCAGTTCATGGAGTCCTCTGTTCCGGATACTGTTCTTGAGTCCGCAAGACTGGACGGCGCTTCCGAAATACGCACCTACTGGACAATAGCAATGCCGATGGTTAAGCCTGCATGGCTGACTCTGATAGTTTACTCCTTCCAGGGTCTGTGGCAGACAGGTTCTTCCATCTATATAATGAGCGAACAGTACAAGACCTTCAACTATGCTATCTCCCAGATAGTATCCAGCGGTATCGCACGTGCCGGTGTCGGCATGGCTTCCGCAGTCGTAATGATGATAGTTCCCGTGGCGGTATTCGTTATCACCCAGAGCAACATTATCGAGACGATGTCTACTTCCGGTATGAAAGACTGAGCAGGAGGTATATATAATAATGAAGAAAATAACAAGAATTCTTTGCATACTTATGCTGATGCTCCTTCTCGGTTCGATAGTCCCTATGTTCGCGGCGGCTTCCCCTTATTCGACATATACTTACTCGATATACGGTCAGGCGCGCATTTCGCCTGATGTATATGTTCCGGACAGAGTGGTTTCCTCCTATGAAATAGGGCTTGACACAGAGCTCAAGGAGCCGAAGGATATATTCATTGATAAAAATATGAATATATACCTCTCCGATACAGGCAATAACAGAATAGTTGTCTGCAACAGCGAATTCAAATTCAGATTTGAAATTTCCACCTTCAATAACGAGCACGGTGTTCCCGACAGCCTCTCCGAGCCGATGGGTACATTTGTAAACGATGAATACATCTATGTCTGCGACAAGCAGAACGCAAGAATAGTTGTATTTGACCTGCTCGGCAACTTCGTCCGCACCATAGGCGCACCGACAGCGGATGTAATGGGCGAAGATACGGTATTTACGCCTGTTGCCATAGGCGTATCCGACTCGGGCAGAATGTATGTCGTTTCAGCGGCTACATATTCCGGTGTTTTCGCACTCGATGAGGACGGCAACTTCCAGACCTTCGTAGGTACACAGAAGGTTTCCGTGCCGCTCGCAATGCGTATCCGCCGAATGCTCTTCCCGAATACGGTTTCCATCTCGTATATCTCACCTGAGTACAACAACCTCGCGCTCGACAACGATGGCTATATCTGGGTTACATCAAACAGCATGGATGATGCAGACCTCATCAGCGCCATTGAAAGCAGCAACGCGGACTATGCTCCGGTAAAGAGAATGAATTCCGCGGGCGACGATATCACGACGCGAAACGGCTTCTTCATTCCCGCCGGTGAAATCAACTTTGACCACACCACGAAAAAGAGCAGCAGTGATGTTATCACGGGTCCTTCCTCTATAGTGGATGTTGCTATCGGTCCGAACGGAATGTGGTCGATACTCGATGAGAAGCGCTCCAAGATTTACACATACGATTCCGAGGGAAATATGCTCTTCGCTTTCGGCGACAAGGGCGCGCAACTCGGTAACCTCAAGAAAGGCGCGGCTCTCGCGTACTTCGGTTCCGACCTCTATGTTGTAGACTCCGAAGCAAACTCCGTTACCATCTACAAGAGAACAGAGTACGGCGATGTCATCGACAACGCGCTCTACTACAACAGACTGAGAATCTACTCTTCGGCTCTCGAAAACTGGAGAGAAATCCTGAAGAGAAACAACAACTTCGATGCCGCTTATGTCGGCGTAGGCAGAAACCTCCATCAGCAGAGCGACTACAAGGAGGCAATGAAGTATTTCAAGACAGCAAATTCGACGTCCAACTACTCCGATTCCTACAAGGCTCTGCGCAGAGAATGGATAGGCAAATACTTCCTCGTTGTCGTTGCCATCATAGTCGTTGTGCTCTTCCTCCTCGCAAAGGGACTCGGCTATGTAGCCAAGGTAAACAAGAATGCTACAGCCAAGGGCGGAAAGAGAACCTTCAAGGAAGAGGTGCTTTACGCATTCTATGTGATGATGCATCCTTTCGACGGCTACTGGGATCTGAAGCATGAAAAACGCGGCTCCGTTCGCGCCTCCGTCTTCATAGTAATCCTCGCCGCACTCTCCGTTGCATATAACAATGTCGGTTCCGGTTACCTCTATTCCGGCAGCGGCGGCAGTGCTACAGGCTCTGTATTCGGCGGTATCAGCACGGTAGTTGCTCCGCTCCTCCTCTGGTGCATAGCAAACTGGTGTCTGACAACGCTTTTCGACGGCGAAGGTACACTCAAGGATATTTTCATAGCGTCCAGCTATTCACTCATGCCCATTCCGATATTCTTCATCCCCGTGACCATAGTTTCCAACTTTGCAACCCTCGATGAGAAGACATTCATCTCTCTCTTCACAGGTATCGCACTTGTATGGACGGGCATGCTCCTCTTCTTCGGTATAATGACAACCCACGGATATTCCATGGGCGTAAATATAGGTATGACGATATTCACTATCGTGGCGATGATGTTTATTGTCTTCCTGATAATGCTTTTCACAAACCTTATTCAGAGAATGGTAAGCTTTGTAACCGATATCATTACAGAGCTTTCCTACCGTTCTTAAGCAAGGAGGGAAACGAAATGAAAAAATTAAAGTTTATATCGGCTCTTCTTGCTGTTATCATGCTTATAACAGCGCTCGGCGCGCCCGTTTTTGCGGCTGACCTTGTGATAGACGATTATTACAAGACAGTATATGAATCGGAAAAAGCGAAGGTCGATACAATGAAGCTTGTTTACAACAGCGACGAGTACGGCTATCAGATGTATTTCGATGAGCTTTCCGGTGAATTTGCCATCAGAGACAAGAAAACCGGCGAATACACATTTTCAAACCCTTATGATATCGCGGCAAACTACAAGATGCCCTCCGGCGCAGAGAAGATAAGATATTCTCTGATGAGCCAGATAATGCTCAGATATAAGGACAATGTATCAAATACAAGCTACTATATGTCCAGCTATGAGCATGCGGCTCTGCTCGGCGACCAGATATCTTATACCCAGCTTTCAAACGGTATAAGAGTGGAATACGCTCTCGGTACCGTGGAATCCAAGCGACTTCTTCCGAGGTGGATAGAGGCGAGCCGTTTTGAAGAAAAAATTCTCAGCGTGCTTGACTCCAAAGCATCCGAAATGACAAAGGACGAGAAATTCATTTACGACAATCTCGTCACATCGCATTATTCCTACAAGGATCAGACGGATGAACTCAATGCGAGCCTTGTGGACGGCTGGAGAAAGACATATCCCTGCCTTGCAAACAACAAGGAAATGAAAATCTACACTCTCGCAGTTGACAGAAACGCGATACTCAAGCAGATAGAGGCTCTGATAAGAAAGTATTGCCCCGAGTACACATACGAGGAGCTTGAATACGACCATGAGCTGACAGGCTACGAAGGAAACGAAAAAGAGCCGGCACTTTTCCGTCTCGCTATCGAATATACCTTCGATGAGCACGGCTTCCGCGCTTCCATACCTGCAAAGAGCGTAAGATACAACGAAACAAACTACACTCTCGAATCGATAACACCCCTTCCTTATTTCGGCTGCAGCTCTGTAAAGAACAGCGGAACCAAGACAAAGAACGGCGGCTATATCTTCATACCCGACGGAAGCGGTACGCTCCTCGACTACTACAATGCGGACGGCTCGATAAAGAAGGGTATTCAGGGTACACCCGTTTACGGCACGGACTTCGGTTATGACAATCTTTCCTCCACCAGCGCAAATCAGGAGGTTACAAGACTTCCCGTATTCGGTCTGACAGAGGACTACAGCATCACAACAACGACAGAGCGAAGCAACGCTCCCGCAAAATCCGAAACCGTAAGCTATAAGAGAGGCTACTTCGGTATAATAGAGAGCGGCGAATCTTTCGCTTATATCACAGCCAGCCTCGGAGATATGGCATGGGTTAACTATGCTTCTCCCGCAGAGAGCGAATATAACACTGTTTATGTAAGCTTCTCCGCAAAGCAGACCGATACCGTTTCGCTCGGCAGCTCGCTCGGTCAGGCGTCTTCGATTTCAAAGAGCATGGATACAAAGTATACAGGCGACTATGCGATACGTTATATCCTGCTTTCCGACCCCGAGCTTGCAAAGAAGAGCGGCGAAACATCATATGAGCCTTCATATATCGGCATGGCAATGGCATACAGAGATTATCTCGAGCGCGTGGGCACGCTGTCGAGACTCACGGCAGAGGAAACATCTTCGGGTGTTCCGCTCTACATCCAGAGCTTCGGTACGCTCCAGATAGAATCGACATTCCTCTCTATTCCGGTGAAGAAAACGATACCTCTGACGACCTTTGACGATATCATCACGATGAGCGGTGAACTTTCAAAGGGCGGAATTAAAAATCAGAAATTTATTCTTACCGGATTTGCAAACGGCAACGTAGAATATCCGGTTTATCCGACAAATGTAAAGTGGAATAGGCAGGCAGGCGGCAAGAAGGGACTCTCAAATCTCCTTTCGTATGCTTCCGAAAACGGAATCGACATATTCCCGAATTTCGACTTTGCAAACGCTGTCCGCTCGGGAAGCGGCTTCTCTTACAAGAAGCATGCAGCACAAACGATGGGCGGAAGATATGTCACAAAGCGCAGCTACGACCCCGTTTTCCAGATAATGATGAAATTCGGCAGAGCAAATATCGTATCTCCTTCCGCTTTCATGACACTCTATGAGAAGTTCGCAAAGAAATATCAGAAGTATGAGGTAGGCAATATCTCGGTTCTCACGCTCGGCACAGATCTGAACTCCGACTTCAATATGGACAGACCTCTTACCCGTGAGGATTCCAAGGAATATACGACCTTCCTCCTCAACAGGATAAAGCAGGACAATAATAAGGTCATCGCTTCCAGCGGCAATGCGTATACGCTCCCGTACATCACAGACCTCATCGAGGTTCCGATGGACAACAGCCGCTTTGCTATATCCTCTCAGTCCGTTCCTTTCACAGGCATGGTGCTCCACGGATATAAGAACTTTGCCGGCACAGCCGTCAATATGGCGGGCGATGTGAAGTATGAAATACTCAAGTCGATAGAAAACGGCTCCGCACTCTATTTCATCCTTTCATATCAGAATACAAACGAGCTCAAGAATACTTACACCGATATTTCCGATTACTATTCCGTAGACTTCACTACATGGTATTCCGATGTTATCAAGTACTACAACATGGTAAACGATGAAATGAAGGATCTCCAGAATGCCGTGATTACAGGTCACAACTACCTGACAGCATTCAGACTTTCCGCAGATGATGCTTATATCCTCTTTGATCAGCTCACTTCGGCAGAGAAGGACTACAAGGAGAAAAAGGCAGCATATTATGAGGCTGTCAAGTATACGGATAAGCTTATTGCCGACGGCAGACAGGCAGGCGATGCACTCGCAGACGAAGCCGCAAAGAAAACCGCTTTTGAGGCTGCGGAGAAGCACCTCACAAGCGTAAAGCAGCTTGTCGGTGTAAATAATGTAGGAAATGCGGTAAGCGTAACCTACACATCCGGCAAGGGCGAAACAACATTCTATATCAACTACAACTCATTTGATGTAACCGTTTATGTGGACGGCAAGGCTATAGTTCTCGAGGCTAACAGCTTTATCAACGCAAAGGATGCAGAGGGCAAGACATTTGCACCGAAGAGCTTTGAGGCTGTTACGGCGCAGACGCCTACGACAAAGGGTGCCGCAAACTTCAGCAAGCTTTACGAAACGCTCGAAAAGGCACTTGCTTCCGGCTCAAGCTCGCAGATCGCACGTGCCAAGGAAAATATCGAATTGTCACTTTCCGCAATGGCTACCAACAGCACAGACATCGTGAAGGTGACCATGGCAGACGGCAAGACAATGTTTGTAAACTACACTACAGGCAGTGTTATAGTCAAGGTTTCAGATACGAGATATGAGCTGATAGCCGCAAGAAGCTATATCAAAATTGACTGAAAGGAGAGGTGAATATAAATGAGCAACAATACAACAGAAAAGACAAGCTTCGCAACAAAGCTTAAAAACTTTTTCACGCCTCATGCCTCTCTGACAGAGAAAAAGTCGAGAGTCGGATGGATATTTGTGGCACCGTTTGTCATCGGTCTCGTATTTATCTATGCATCGGCTATATGGGAATCTCTTTGCTACAGCGTGGCAGACTACAGGCAGCTCTCGGCTCTCGAGGGCTTCGGATACCAGCTCCAGTGGGTAGGACTTGCAAACTACAAGGCGGCGCTCAACCTCACTGTTGACGCCGAGCAGGGTATCCTTTTCAAGGAATTCCTCTTTACCAGCTTTTTTGATCAGGTCGTAGAGATAGTGGCTATCATTCTTCTCTCCCTTTTCGTGGCGGTTCTCCTGAACCAGAAGATGGTCGGCAGAGCGGCATTCCGTGCGATATTCTTTATTCCGGTTGTTATCGGCGCGGGCATTATCGCAAAGATAGACAACGGCAACGCCATCATCACAAGCATGAGCAGTCTTGACGGACTTGACATGGGTATGGTAGACGGCGGAACAAGCTTCATCTCCGCGATGGATTTGACGGCGGCTTTCCAAAACCTCGGCATAGCATCGAAGTTTGTGGATATAGTCGTACAGCTTGTAAACGATATTTACAACATAGTAAACCGCTCCGGCGTTCAGATGCTGATATTCCTCTCGGGACTTCAGTCCATCTCTCCCTCGATTTACGAATCGTGCCAGATGGAGGGCGCAACGGCATGGGAAACATTCTGGAAGATAACATTCCCGATGATAAGCCCGATGATTCTTGCAAACTCGGTTTATACGGTTATCGACTCGTTCACGGCGGAATCAAATAAGGTTATGAGCTTCATTCTGAACAGAAGCGGCGGTTCTATGACATCTGTTGACACTGTTCAGTCTGCGGCTTGCTGGATCTACTTTGCACTGGTAATACTTATGCTTGCGATAGTATTCGGTATATGCAGAACATTCGTGTTCTACCAGCGCAGAAATGACTGAGAAGGGAGGGGATTTAAATGGATAACAATATGCCTAAGATTAAAAAAGAAACAAAAAATAAAATTCGCGTAGAGTTTGACAGAACTCCTCTCGCACAGCGTCTTAAAGCTAAATATCTGAATGCTTTCTTCTATAAGAAGATCCTCGTGGCTATTTTCAGATTTGTACTTCTTCTCGGTCTTTCTTATATCATTCTGTTCCCGTTCTTCTCGAAGATTTCTTCTTCATTCATGAGCCCGACAGACTTTATTCAGTCCGATGTTAAGATGATTCCGAAATATCCTACGCTGGATATCTACAAGTATCTTATCACGGAAAACCATTATTTCAGAGCGCTGCTCAATACAACTCTGATATCGCTCGTTTGCGGCGGACTTCAGATGTTTATCTGTGCTTTCATCGGCTATGGATTTGCCAAGTTCAAATTTAAGGGTAATAATGCGCTTTTCCTGCTGGTTATCTTCACGATGATAGTACCTCCGCAGATGATAGCTTCTTCTCTCGTTCAGAAGTTTGCTTTCTTTGATATCTTCGGTCTCTTCAACAAAACGGGACTTTATGATGCGCTTGGAATGAGTACGGGTCTGCTCAATACATTCGTGCCGATAATTCTGCTTTCGCTCACCGGTCTTGCCTTCAAGAACGGACTCTTTATATACATAATGAGACAGTTCTATCGCGGCATTCCCGATGAGCTTGAGGAATCCTCGTATGTTGACGGTTACGGACCGATAAAGACATTCTTCCACATCATACTTCCCGTATCCGTACCGATGCTTATTACGGTATTCATACTCTCGTTCTCATGGCAGTGGACAGATATATTCTACACAAGCACATTCATGCCGTCGTCTGACACGATACTTCTGACAAGCTCGAAGTTCTGGCAGACAATGCCTCCTACGCTCGATACGCTCAGCTCTCTTGCAGGTGCAAGCGTTGATACTTATAAGGTTGCTGTAAGAAATACGGCAGGTCTTATGGTTATCGCTCCGCTGATGATAATGTATCTCTTCTGCCAGAGATATCTGGTACAGGGTATTGAACATTCCGGCTTTGGTGGCATGTAATCAGATGCTAAAAAAGTGCAGACCGAAAAAGTGAAAGGGTAAGTGACTTTTTTGGTAAAAGAGGTTTATTGAAGATTAAGTTTTTCAGTAATATCAACTCAAAATTAAGGAAGGGAAGCCGCAAGGCTTCCCTTTGATTTTATTATATTTCACTTTTTCTCTCGCCGAAATCCGTCTCTGCCGTACGGATGTACGGCGACGAA
>CAJKRH010000024.1 GCA_905202255.1 uncultured Ruminococcus sp. | reverse complement strand
AATGCGTGCACGAATCTGCTCGGCTTCCTCGTGCGCTATGTTCGCACGCGTGGTAGTATGCAGTCACGGGGGACGGCGCGAGTCCTCCTTGCTGACTTTTGCCGCGCTTTTGGTCAGTGAAAAGCGCGATAAACACAAAGTTTCTTTTTGTACTTTTCGTCACGGAAAAGTACGAGAAAAGAAAAGTATCTTTTATTACTTTTGTCACCGAAAAGTACGGCAAAACATTTTCTTCAAGCTTCTTTTTCGCCAAAAGAAATTCAAAATCCCATATAGTTTTACGCTCCCGATGAAAATATTTGCATCGGGAGCGCTAAAAAATTATTTATCCTGATTATTTCTTGAGAGCGACGGCAGCCTTTGCCTTAGCGGCAATATTCTGCGCGGTAAGACCGTATTCCTCAAGAAGAACAGGAACCTTGCCGCTCTTGCCGAACTTGTCCTCAACGCCTACGCGTACTACGGGAACAGGGCAGGCAGAAGCAAGCGACTCGCATACGGCACCGCCGAGACCTCCGATGATATTATGCTCCTCTGCCGTGACCACCGCACCTGTTTTGGCGGCAGAGCGCGCAAGAAGCTCATCGTCGATAGGCTTTATAGTATGAATATTGATAACCTCTGCATCGATACCCTCTGCCTTAAGCAGTTCGCGGGCTTCAAGCGCGAGATGAACCATCAGTCCCGTTGCGACGATAGTGACATCCTTGCCCTCGGCAAGAACGATACCCTTGCCCATCTCGAATTTATAATCCTTGCCGGCATAGAGATACGGAACAGCCGCTCTGCCGAATCGCAGATAAACGGGTCCGACATAGTTTATAGCCGCCTCAACAGCCGCGCGAGCCTCCTCGCCGTCGGCAGGACAGATAACCGTCATGCCGGGGATGGTGCGCATGAGTGCGATATCCTCATTGCACTGGTGCGTAGCGCCGTCCTCACCAACGGAAATGCCGGCGTGAGTTGCGCCTATTTTAACATTGAGATGAGGATAGCCTATGGTATTTCTCACCTGCTCAAAGGCTCTGCCCGCCGCAAACATTGCAAAGCTGGAGGCAAAAACCGTCTTGCCTGTTGTGGCGATACCTGCCGCAACCGTCACCATATTGCCCTCGGCAATACCGCAGTCAAAAAAGCGGTTCGGGAATTTCTTCTTGAAAACGCCTGTCTTTGTAGCCGCCGCAAGGTCTGCGTCGAGCACTACGAAATCATATTTATCGCCCAGTTCGGCAAGCGCATTGCCGTAGGCTTCTCTTGTTGCAATCTTATCAGCCATTTTCTCTTCCTCCTTTATGCCATCAGCTCGGCTACAGCCTGCTCATACTGCTCCTTATTCGGAGCGGCGCCGTGCCAGCCTACCTGATTTTCCATGAACGAAACGCCCTTGCCCTTTGTAGTATGGCAGACAACGGCTGTCGGCTTGCCCTTGCAGGCTTTAGCGGCAAGGACGGCGGCTTCTATCTCTTCGAGATTGTTGCCGTCGATGGAAATAACATTCCAGCCGAATGCCTCAAACTTCTTGTCGATAGGTGTGGGATTCATAACATCGGTTATCTTGCCGTCTATCTGAAGTCCGTTGAAATCGATGAAGGCGCAGAGATTATCGAGCTTGTAATGAGCGGCAAACATGGATGCCTCCCATACCTGACCCTCCTCCAGCTCGCCGTCGCCGAGGATAGTATATACGCGATAGCTCTTATCGTAAATCTTAGCCGAGAGAGCCATGCCGCATGCGGCGGAAATACCGAGACCCAGCGAGCCTGTCGTCATATCGACGCCGGGCGTATGCTTCATATCGGGGTGACCCTGAAGAAAGCTGTCCGCCTGACGCAGAGTCTTGAGCATATCGCGGCTGAAATATCCGCGGAGAGCGAGAGTTGCGTAGAGTGCAGGAGCCGTATGACCCTTGGAGAGCACAAATCTGTCTCTGTTCTCATCCTTCGGATTTGCGGGGTCGATGTTCATTTCTTCAAAATAAAGGTATGCCAAAATATCGGCTATAGAGAGCGAACCGCCCGGATGACCCGAGGATGCGCTGTATACCGCCTCGAGCGCGCCGAGACGAATATCGCGAGCCTTTTCTTTCAGCATTGAAAGCTTTGCCTGTTCCATTTGAAAACCTCCAATTTCGTATATGTGATTTTTATTTTTCACGGATAAATTACCAATTATAAATTGTATCATTTCATTTCGCATTTGTCAACCGCATTTTGGTAACAATCGGGTATATTTTGATTTTTTTGTGAAAAATCTCATTCCGGCGGGGCAAATTGCGTTTTTCCTCTTGTATTTTCGCCCATTATGGTATATAATTGATTATTATATTTTAATTTCCATCACTCAGAAAGGACACTACGGAAAATGAAAAGAACAACAATAAGCGAAATTTATAAAAGTCCCGAGCTTTTTGCCGATAAGGAAATAACCGTCGCAGGCTGGGCAAAGACTATCCGCTCCAGTAATGCTTTCGGCTTCATAGAGCTTGGCGACGGAAGCTTTTTCTCTCCGCTGCAGATAGTTTTTGAGGCGGACAAGCTTGATAACTATAAGGATATAGCAAAGCAGAATGTGGGCGCGGCGCTCATCGCGCGCGGCACTCTCGTACTCACTCCCGAGGCAAAACAGCCCTTTGAGCTGAAAGCCGCCGAGATAGAGGTCGAGGGCACATCGTCACCGGATTTCCCGCTCCAGAAGAAGCGCCACTCGCTCGAATTTCTGCGCACCATAGCGCATCTGCGCCCCCGCGCAAACACATTCAATGCGGTATTCCGCGTACGCTCCTGCGCCGCTCAGGGTATACACAAATTTTTCGCCGAGCAGGGCTTTGTATATGTAAATACGCCGCTCATCACGGTAAGCGACTGCGAGGGCGCGGGCGAAATGTTCCGCGTGACCAACTTTGACCTTGCAAATGTACCGAAAAACGAGGACGGAAGCGTAGATTATACGCAGGATTTCTTCGGAAAGGCGGCAAACCTCACCGTTTCCGGTCAGCTCAATGCCGAGTGCTTCGCGCAGGCTTTTGCCAAGGTTTATACCTTCGGTCCCACCTTCCGTGCAGAGCGTTCAAATACACAGCGCCATGCGGCTGAATTCTGGATGATAGAGCCCGAAATAGCTTTCTCCGACCTTGCGGACGATATGGCTCTCGCCGAGAATATGACAAGATATGTCGTAAAGTATGTAATGGACAACTGCCCTGCCGACCTCGAATTTTTCAATAAATTCGTAGATAACACACTTCTCGACCGTCTGAATAATATAGTTAACAGCAGCTTTGCTCATGTGACATACACGGAAGCTATAAAGCTTCTCGAGGAAAGCGGCAAGGAATTTGAATACAAGCCTTTCTGGGGTTGCGATATGCAGACAGAGCACGAAAGATACCTCTGCGAGCAGATATTCAGAAAGCCCGTGTTCGTAACGGACTATCCCAAGGAGATAAAGGCATTCTATATGCGTCAGAATGACGACGGCAAGACTGTTGCCGCTATGGATATGCTTGTCCCCGGCGTTGGCGAGCTCATCGGCGGAAGCCAGCGTGAGGAGCGCATGGATAAGCTTCTCGAGGCATACGGGCGCTTCGGACTCAATCCGGAGGATTACTGGTGGTATACGGAGCTTCGCAAATACGGCGGCACGCATCATGCGGGCTTCGGTCTCGGATTTGAGCGTCTTATCATGTATATCACGGGCGTTTCCAACATCCGCGATGTCGAAGCTTTCCCGAGAACGACAGGCAACGCCGAATTCTGATTTTTCATTTTTCATATTAAAAGAGGCAAAAGCAGATGAAAAATTTCAATCTCATGTCAAAAAGCGAGCTTATCACGGAGGAAAAATCGCTCTCCGCAAGGTACGACGCCTTCCTCAAAATGGGGCTTCGCCTGAATATGGCGCGCGGACTTCCCTCCGCGCCTCAGCTCGATATGGCTTCTCCCATGCTCTCCTGCGTGACGGGAAAGAACGGCGATTATCTCTCCGAAAACGGAACCGACACGCGCCAGTACGGCAAACTTGAGGGGCTGGACGAGGCGGCGCGCATATTCGAATATATGTGCGGTGCTCCGCGTGAGTGCACTACCGTGACAGGCTCGGCAAGTCTGAATATCATGTACGATGCGCTGACCTGCGCCATGCTTTTCGGCGTCGGCGAAGGGTATGCGCCGTGGTCGGCTCAGGGAAAGATAAAATTCATCTGCGTCGTCCCGGGATATGACAGGCACTTTGCCATGTGCGAGCTACTCGGCATAGAGATGTTGAGCGTCGGCATCACACCGGAGGGACCCGATATGGACGCGGTTGAGGAGCTGCTCCGCGATCCCGCAGTCAAGGGAATGTGGTGCGTTCCGAAGTTCGCAAATCCAACAGGATATACCTACAGCGAGGCAACGGTGCGGCGCATAGCGGCGCTTCATCCCGCCGCGCCCGATTTCCGCATTTTCTGGGACAATGCATATGCCGTTCATGATTTCGCGGGCTATACGCCGCTCCCCGATATCCTCGCGCTCACGCGCGGCACGGCAAACGAAAATATGGTCTATGAATTTGCCTCAACCTCGAAGATTACGACCCCGGGAAGCGGTATCTCCGCCTTTATGTCAAGCGTCGAAAACACGAAGTGGTTCCGCAAAATGCTCGGCGTGCGCATCATCAGCTATGATAAGATAAATCAGCTCCGCCATGCTCGTTATATACCTTCAAAGGAGGCACTGACGGCGATAATGGCACATCATGCGGAAATAATCCGTCCGAAATTCGAGGCGGTGCTCTCCGTTTTTGAGCATGAGCTTGCAGGCGCGGGAATCGCAAAGTGGACAAATCCGACGGGCGGATATTTCATCTCGCTCAATGTCATGAGCGGCACGGCAAAGGAAGTTTTCCGCCTCTGCCGCGAAGCGGGCGTTACGCTGACGAATGTCGGCGCCACCTTCCCCTACGGCAAGGACCCTCAGGACAGCAATCTGCGCATAGCGCCGACTTTCCCGAGCGTGGACGAAATAAAGCTCTCGGCAGAGGTTATTTCCGTCTGCGCGAAGCTCGCCGCCGTGCGTGCGCTTCTCTCAAAATAAAAGCCGATAAAAAGGCATGAAAACAAAAGGCAAATCTTTTTCAGGAGACAAATTTATGAAAATAGCGGTCCTCGCAGGAGGCTACAGTCATGAGCGCGATGTTTCGCTCACATCGGGATGCAAAATAGCGAATACGCTCTGCTCTCTCGGGCACAGCGTTGCTCTCGCGGATGTTTACAGCGATATAGATACGGCAAAAATACAGGATATGTTCAGTTCCTGCGGCAATTATTCCTATACCATACCGAGCGCCGAGCCGAATCTCACGGCGCTGAAAGCCGAGCGCGGCATGGGCGAGCGCCTTATCGGGCGCGGCATAACCGAGCTTTGCGCGGCGGCTGACATCGCCTTTCTCGCGCTTCACGGCGGCATGGGCGAGGACGGCAGAATACAGGCTATCCTCGAGTGCGCAGGCATAAGGTATACCGGCAGCGACTACGGTCCCTGCTACCTCGCCATGAACAAGAGCATCGCAAAAACGCTCTTCTCGGCGGCAGGCGTTCCCGTTCCGCAGGGCTTTATCTACCGCGGCGAAAAGGCGGATGATATTCCGCTTCCCTGCGTTGTGAAGCCGTGTTCCCTCGGTTCGAGCGTCGGCGTTTCCATCGTACATACCAAAACCGGGCTTGAAGCGGCTCTCGGAAAAGTCTCGTCCTACGAAGGCGATACGCTTATAGAGAGCTTCGTTTCCGGCAGAGAATTTTCCTGCGGCGTGCTCGACGGAAAGGCTCTGCCGAGCATAGAAATAAAGCCGAAATCGGGCTTTTACGATTACGAGGGCAAATATCAGGCAGGCATGACGGAAGAAATATGTCCCGCCGACATCACACCGGAGCAGGAGGCGCGCATCGCCGCGCTTTCCGAAGCGGCATACCGTGCGCTCGGGCTTTCCGTATATGCGCGTTTTGATTTCATTCTCGATGAAAAAAGCGGCGATTTCGTCTGCCTCGAGGCAAACACGCTACCCGGCATGACACCAGCAAGCCTTATCCCGCAGGAAGCGGCGGCGGCAGGCATTTCATACCCTGAGCTTGTAACGAAAATAATAGAATTATCACTAAAAAAGGAATGATAAAATGAAAACCATAGTCGGTATAGATGTAGGCGGAAGCACTACGAAAATAGTGGCATTCAGCGGCGAAAAAATGATAGCGCCCCAGCTCGTGACGGCGACAGATCCGATAACCTCGCTCTACGGTGCTTTCGGTAAATTCACTGCCGAAAACAGGCTCGGACTCGGCGATATCGAAAAAGTGATACTCACCGGTGTCGGCTCCTCGCATCTCAAAGAGCCTATTTATGCGCTCCCCTGCGAAAAGGCAAGCGAATTTGAATGTGTGGCGCGCGGCGGGCTTTATCTATCGCATCTTGATGAAGCGGTAGTTGTCAGCATGGGCACAGGTACTGCGATAGTCCACGCCAAAAAGAACGGCAACGATTATATTACAAATTATCTCGGCGGCACAGGCGTCGGCGGCGGTACGCTTGTCGGACTCTCGAAAATAATGCTCGGCATGGAATCGATAGAGCATATAACAGAGCTTGCCGCAGGCGGTTCGCTTGATAATGTAGACCTGCGCATAAAGGATATTTCATCAAAGGAATCGATGATTAACCTTCCACCTGATATGACGGCGGCAAATTTCGGCAAGGTTTCCGATGTCGCCTCCAATGCCGATATCGCCCTCGCGATAATAAATATGGTGTTTGAAACGGCAGGTATGCTCGCCATTTTCGCGGCACGCTCGCTGAAAACGAAAGATATCGTTCTCACGGGAAATCTCGCCGCCATGCCGATGGCAAACGAGCTTTTCACCTCGCTTTCGCCGAAATTCGGCGTGAACTTCATAATCCCCGAAAAGGCGCAGTTTGCTACCGCCATCGGCGCCGCAAAAGCGAAATAGGAATGATAAAAAGGTTAATACGCAAAGAAAGGGAAACCGCACGGCTTCCCTTTGTTTTTTATTATATTTCACTTTTTCTTCACTTAGTAAAGTTTTCGCCCGCAAAATTGAAATTTTCGCCCGCCTTTTGGGGAAGGCGGCTGGGTCAAGGACAAGCCGCCCTTGTCGCGCTCCGCAGAGCGCGAAATCTTTTTTACGGCGTTTTCTTTTTTATAGCTTTTTCTTTTGCGGCGGCGATTACAAAAGAAAAAGCGGGCAGAGGTTCTGATTTTTTGATTTGTCTACTGACGAAATCATGAATTTATGTAGTAGGGGAGACCATTGGTCTCCCGCCAAAAAATCATAAAGAAACTTTTCTTTTTATCGCGCTTTTTACTGACAAAAAGCGCGGCAAAAGTCAGCAAGGAGGGCTCACGCCGCCCTCCTTGCAAACCTCCGTGCGGCGTGCACGAGTTAGTCGCAAAAAGTAGTGCGTGGCGAGCTTGTGCGGCACGGGGCAGGACGGAAATCGATAGTCTCGCGCTCACCGCAATTTTAACCATACCACGCGTGCGAACATATCACACGAAAAAGCCGAGCAGATTCGTGCACGCATTGTCTGCACGCCCGCTATAAATGCAGGGCGGGCGTGGATGAAGTATGTGCGCTGACGTGATGGAAAGCGTATTTTTTATTTTGGCAGTTGGCTATACTTGGATTTTATGCTGTAGCGGTCTGCGCTTATTACAGCGGTCTGAAAGTTCCATAGCATGCAGGCTCATTTCTCCGCTCCGTTTTCACAAAAATCCGCTGTTTTCATATAATACACCGAGAAAAATAACGCGGAGGGGACGAAAATGGCAATTCCTTTTACAAAAATGCACGGCGCGGGAAATGATTACATATTCATAGATTGCATGAGCGGCAAAACAAAAATAAAAAATCCCGCAGAGCTTGCGCGGCAGATGTCGCCTCCGCATTTCGGCATCGGAGCGGACGGCATCGTGCTGATACTTCCCTCCTCCGAGGCTGACGCGCGCATGCGCATGTTCAATGCCGACGGAAGCGAGGGCAAAATGTGCGGCAACGCACTGCGGTGCATCGGCAGATTCCTCTATGAGCGCGGCTATACAAAGAAAACCTCGCTCGTAATCGAAACGGCATCCGGCATACGGCGGCTATGGATTAAGCTCAAAGGCGGCAGATTTGTCAGCGCACTTGCCGATATGGGGCGAGCCTCGTTTCTCGCCGCCGATGTTCCCGTGCTCGCCGCGCCCGACCGCGATGGCTATATCACAGTCGGCGGTCTGCTCGGCGGCAGTTGCCGCGCCACCTGCATTTCCATGGGAAATCCGCATGCCGTCTTTTTCACCGACGACCCCGAAAAAATCGATCTCGATGGAATCGGCGCGGCGCTCGCTCATCACCCGCTCTTTCCCGAGGGCGTAAATGCGGAATTTGCCCGCGTTGCGGGAGGCGAAATATATATGCGCGTATGGGAGCGCGGCACGGGTGAAACGCTCGCCTGCGGCACGGGAGCGTGCGCCTCTGCCGCCGCCGCCGTCCATCACTGCCTGTTACCGCATGATACGCCGATAAAAATTCATATGCGCGGCGGCGATTTTGAAGCCACGGTGAAAAAGAATTTCCGCGTTCTGCTCTCGGGCACGGCGGAAACCGTCTTTGACGGCACATTTTACGATACGGAGGATAAGCTTTGATTTCGGCAAATGAAAATTTCACGCGCATTCCCGAAAATTATATTTTCGCCGAGGTGGTGCGGCGGCTGGCAGAATATAAAAAAGAACATCCCAAATCGGATGTGATAAGCCTCGGCATAGGCGATGTGACGCTTCCGCTTCCCTATCCCATATCGCGTGCCATGGCGGAAGCGGCACTCGATATGAGCACGCACTGCGGCTTTCGCGGTTATCCGCCGGATGGCGGTTACCCCTTCCTGCGCGAGAAGCTGGCGGCACGGTACGCGGATTTTGGCATTGCGCTCTCGTGGGACGAAATCTTCATCTCCGATGGGGCGAAAAGCGATCTCGCCGCCTTTCAGGAACTTTTTGGTTTTTCATGCGCCATGCAGAGCACGCCCGCATATCCCGTTTTCGGCGAAAGCTGTCTGCTTCGCGGCAAAAGGCTCGTTTCGCTCCCCGCCACACGCGAAAACGGATTTCTCCCGCTCCCGCCGAAAGATTTCCCGCTCGACGGCTGTCTCATCTCCATCTGCTCCCCAGCAAATCCCACAGGCGCGGCATATGACAGGGCAGGACTTTCCGCATGGGTGGATTTCGCGCGTGAAAGCGGCTCGCTTATCATTTTCGACTGCGCCTATGAGGCATATATCCGCGATGACCTGCCGCACAGCATTTTTGAAATTCCCGAAGCGAAATACTGTGCCGTAGAAATAGGCAGCTTCTCGAAATTTGCGGGAATGACCGGCGTGCGTTGCTCTTGGTGCGCGATTCCGCGCGAGCTTCGCATAGGCGGCACCGAGGTGCGCGCGCTCTGGTCGCGCAGGCAGAATATGAAATTCAACGGCGTTTCGTACATAATCCAGCGCGGTGCCGAAGCGGCGCTTTCCGATGAATGCAAGCCTCTGCTCCGTGCAAATATCGATTACTATATGGAAAACGCCGCAATCATTGCAGATGTGCTCCGCCGCCATGGGATATATTTCTCGGGCGGCAGAAATTCGCCTTATCTCTGGCTTCGGTGCGGCGACTCGCACGGATTTTTCGAGGCGCTCCTGCACGCGGGTGTAGTCGGCACGCCGGGCATCGGCTTCGGTGCGCTCGGAGAGGGTTATTTTCGCCTGACGGCATTCGCCACGCGCAAAAATATTATCAAGGCGGCGGCGCGACTGGACAAATTTTTACAAAGCGATAACAATTTTACCTTATATAACCCTTGAAAAATGGAAGAATATATTATATACTGTAGATGAAAAGACAATTTTTAAAAAAGAAAGGACGAAAAACTATGGAACTGACAAAAAACAATTTTGAAAAAGAGATCCTCTCGCATGACGGGCTCTGCATTGTGGATTTCTGGGCTTCATGGTGTATGCCATGCAAAATGCTCTCTCCCGTCATCGATGAGCTGGCAGAAGAATATCCCGAAGTAAAAATCGGCAAGGTAAATGTTGATGAGCAGGGCGAGCTTGCCGCAAAGTACGGCATTGCGAGCATACCTACGCTTCTCTTTTTCCGCGGTGGTGAGATAGTGAACAAATCCGTCGGCTACCGTGCAAAAGAAGCGCTTGCAGAGCTTATCTCGGAATCATGAGAGGTGCAATATGGGAAAAGTACGCCTCAATGAAAACAAGGAAATAGTGGAAAATATCCGTGAGGGACTGCGCCGCACAGGCGGCTATTGTCCCTGCAAAACAGCGCATACGGAAGACAACAAATGCATGTGCAAGGAATTTCGCGAGCAGATAGCCGACCCGAATTTCGAGGGCTACTGCCACTGTATGCTTTACTACAAGGAGAAATAAAAATGAAGCAATTTGAAAACACAGACCTCATTGAAAAACAGATAAATTCGACCTCGGTATTCCGCGGCAGACTTCTCGATGTTTACAGCGACGATATAGAGCTTCCCAACGGCGACAAATCAAAGCGCGAATATATCCGCCATGTCGGCGCGGCATGCGTTGTCCCGATAACAGACGACGGCAAGGTGATAATAGAATATCAGTACCGCTACCCTGTGGCAAGGGTAATGACGGAGATTCCCGCCGGCAAGCTCAATTCCAAGAGCGAGCCGCCGGAGGAAGCAGTGCGCCGCGAGCTTCTCGAGGAAACGGGAATCACGGCAGGCACGCTCATTTATCTCGGCGAGCTGATACCCACCTGCGCTTATTCCGATGAAATAATACATATGTATGTGGCAAAAGATTTGAAATACGCGGAGCGCAAGCTCGATGACGATGAATTTCTCAATCTATGCGAGGTTCCGCTCGAGGAGCTGGTGCACGAGATAATGGATGGTAAAATCCCCGATTCCAAAACACAGGCGGCTGTGCTCCGCGCATATCTGCTCGAAAAAGGTATCTGAGGAGGGAGAAAATGAGTTACTCCGTAGAATACAGAAAAATCCCGAGCGGTGATAAGATTCATTCGCTCAATGTAAAGGTATATATCCCAAACGGAGAGAAAAAAGGCATTCTCCAGATAAGTCACGGCATGACCGAGCATATCGAGAGATATGATGATTTCATGGGATTCATCGCGGAAAACGGTTTCGTCTGCGTCGCGCACGACCATCTCGGTCACGGCAAGACCGTGCGCGGAGATGATGAACTCGGCTTCATCGCATCCAAGGACGGCTGGCGCATCATGGTCGAAGATGTTTTCACGGTAGGTTCTGCAATAAAGGCGGAATATCCGGCGCTGCGCATGGTACTGCTCGGGCATAGCATGGGTTCGTTCATCGCGCGACTCACGGCATTTTATCATCCTTATTCATATAATGCGCTGATAATCATGGGCACCGGCGCAAAAAATCCCGCGGCAGAAGCGGGCATCGCGCTCACTGCAGCTATTGCCGCCGCCAAGGGCGAGAGATACATATCAAAAAAGGTAGACGATATGGCATTCGGCTCATTCGGCAAGAAATTCAAGGGTGAAACACCCTACGACTGGTTGACGCGCGACAAAGAGAAAATATCAAAATACGCCGACGACAAATACTGCACATTCAAGTTCACCGTTTCGGCAATGCGCGACCTGATGACGCTCAATAAAAACGCAAACTCGCGCGATTGGTTCCGCCATATGGCGATATCCGGCATTCCGATATTCCTCGTATCCGGCTCGATGGACCCTGTCGGCGACTATGGCGCGGGCGTTACCAAAATATATGAAACGCTTAAAAAAGCGGGTGTGCGCGACCTCACGATAAAGCTCTATGAGGGCGCGCGCCACGAAATACTCAACGAAACCTGCCGCGATACTGTCTATCGCGATATCCTCTCATGGATGACAAAGAGAGTATGAAATAAAGTAAAAAGTAAGAGTGAAAAGTGAAGAAGTAATAAAAACGGCTTTTCGACCACAGGGAGAAAAGCTACCTCACCTATTCACTATTCACTATTCACTATTACTTATTATTTTGCCACGCCTGCGCGGCAAGTGAAGAGTGAATAGTGAAGAAGTAATAAGTAAAAAGAAAAATCCGCATATGCGGATTTTTCTTTTTGGTGGAGTGACAGATGCGATGTCCGAACGATTTTTAAGAATTTATCGATCATCTTTCTTTCATAAAACACCTTATGACATAAAAACAATAAATTTGACATTAAAACCTTGCATTTGCAATAATTCGATGATATACTTAAATTGCCTGTTGATATAAGTGATATAAGTGGTACATATGCATCGACGCCGGGTCAGAATAACCCCATACGCTATCGCGGATATTATTACGATTCAGAGACGAGCCTCTATTATCTCAACAGCCGATATTATGACCCTGCGAATCGTCGGTTTATTAACGCGGATAACATTGGTTACTTAGGCGCGGGCAGTAATCTAACCGGTTACAATCTCTTTGCCTACTGTGGCAATAACCCTGTTATGGGATATGACCCCTATGGAACATTTGATTGGTCAAGTTTTGGAAAGGGTGCTGGTTGGTTAGCTATTGGCATTACAGCGATTTGTGTTGGTGTTTCTGTTTTGACTTGTGGGGTAGCTGCGCCTGCAATGATGGCTGTTGCAGCGGTTACGGTAACTGCTGGAGCATTAACCGCAGTAAATGGTGTGTCTGAATTAGGTGAGGCGGCGACTGGTCATAATTTTGTACGAGATGATGTTTTCCGTGGAAACGAAAAAGCTTATGATGTTTACTCTAATACCACTGCAGCTGTAGCAGAGATAGGAACGGCAATATGTGGTGGATGGACCGCAAAAAATGCGCCTCGAATAAAAGCCTATAATAATATTCAGAATTACAATTATACCGACACTATTTCTGATGTCACACATATGAGCAGACCATATGCAAACTCTGTATTAACACAAAAGCAAGTGATTAAATATGGTAAAATGACAAAAGATTCATTTGGTTATGTCTTTAGCGCTATGGGTTCTGTAAATGGAAAAGAAAAACTTTGGAGATTGGGAATAAATACCGTCAAAGGTTTAGTGTGGCATTGGGGACATGGTTTTTAAAATAGGAGGAAAAATGAAAAATCATATCCAAATGAATAAGATTGAGTTTATGATTGGCGATTTGTATGATAGGGATTCTGTTAAGGACAGAAATGATTTTTACCTAACGGAAGATAGGTCTTTATTATATCAATCCACAACAAATGGAGATTACAGTATATTGCTTGGTGGCAATTGGCGATTTGAACTTATAGTTGATAGTTCTACTGGTCTTTGTATAAAATTTCAAAGCTTTTTAGATGAATTAAAAGTGTTGCATAAACCTTTAGTTTTGCCGGAATCGAAAGCGAGAAGAGTTTTTATTAAAAGTGGCGAGATGCTTTTTCCTGGAGAAGGTTGCCATTATCATCCGTTTTCAAATAAAGTGTATTGGGATGAAAGAAAGAACATCCTATGCATCGGCAATCCTGAATCGATTGGGGAAGTGATTGAGTTTGCACCTCATATAATTATGGTTGTAAAAAGCCACCAATTGCATTGTCTTTATTTGACGTTAAATAATATTTCTGGTATTGATTTTTTGTAAGGGCTTGGGACTATCCCAACAAGTCTGTGTTTGGGTGACCAAACGCGATGCTTGCTGGTACACAGCATGCAGCTTGCAACATGTAAACATTTTATGAACATTCAAAGTTGAGACTTGCTTTTTTGCCTTTAAGTAAGGAAACAGTTGGAGGGACTTCTCTCCCTCCAACTGTTACTCTCACGGTAAAGGAGGCAACTACGGGAAAGATCAAGCTGATTGTTCACGAGTGTTTCGTAGGCAAGCAAAATCCGGAAGATGTCTTTGCGGCAGTGTTTTTGTCAAGTGCTGCCGTATTGACGGAGAGAAGATACCACGGTATAATAAAAGAAACCGAACAATCTCAGGATTCACTTTGTTCCCGGAAAGGAGCAGAACATGGAACAAGTGAGGAATGAGCAAACCATTTACAGTACAGCGGTCTATTGCAGACTCAGCAAGGATGACGAACAGGCAGGCGAAAGCGTCAGCATTGAAACGCAAAAGATGATGCTGGAGAACTTCTGCCACGAGCGAGGGTTTCCTATTTATGCAATCTATGCGGACGAAGGCATCTCCGGCCTCAACACCCGGCACAGGGAGGGCTTCAACAGGATGATCGCCGACGCTCTTGCCGGGAATATCGATCTGATCGTGACAAAGAGCGTCAGCCGCTTCGCAAGAAACACGGTCGACAGTCTTACAACGATCCGCGACCTCAAGAGCCACGGCGTGGAGGTTTATTTTGAAAAAGAGAACATATGGACATTCGACGGCAAAGGTGAGCTTCTGATCTCTATAATGTCATCGCTTGCGCAGGAAGAGAGCCGCTCCATATCGGACAATGTGACGTGGGGACAACGGAAACGTTTCGCCGACGGCAAGGTCAGCGTGGCATACAGCCGGTTCCTCGGCTACGACAAGGGACCGGACGGAAGGATGGTCATAAACCCCGCGGAGGCTGAAACGGTCAAGAAAATCTATAGGCTTTTCCTTGAGGGCATGACGCCATACGGCATCAGCCGACAGCTTGAAGCGGACGGCGACCTCAGTCCCTCCCACAAGCCGAAGTGGAACGCCCCCACGGTCAAGCGGATACTTTCCAACGAAAAGTACAAGGGCGACGCCCTCCTGCAGAAAACATGCACCGTGGACTACCTCACTAAAAAGACAAAGGTCAACAACGGTGAGATTCCTCAGTACTACGTCGAGGGCGATCACGAGGCAATCATCGATCCCGCCGTTTTCGACCGCGTACAGATAGAGCTTGAGAAACGCTGCTCCGGGAAGAACAGGCACAGCGGAGTCCACGACTTCTCCGGCAAGATAAAGTGCGGTGAGTGCGGCTCATGGTACGGCTCAAAGGTCTGGCACAGCACCGACAAGTACCGAAAGGTCATCTGGCGGTGCAACCACAAGTACGGCGGAGAAAAATGCTCCACGCCGCACCTGACCGACGATGAGATAAAGGCAACGTTCGTATCAGCGGCGAACAAGGTGCCCGCCGACAATGACACCGTCATCGAGACTTTCCGCCTTATCCGGGATTCAGTCTTTGACACCTCCGCCCTCGAACAGGAACGGACAGAACTGACTGATGAACTGAACGTCGTCGCACGGCTGATTCAGGACGGCATCTACCAGAACGCCCATGTGGCGCAGAACCAGGCGGACTACAACAAGGAATACGAAAGCCTCGCCGCCCGGTATGAAAAGGCAAAGAGCCACCTTGACGAGGTGGAGGCAGAAATTCACGACAAGAATTCCCGCCGCAAGTCCATCGAGCATTACCTTGCCCTTTTGGAAGAACGCAAGGATGCCGTCACGGAGTACGACGCTACCCTCTGGCACGACATGGTGGAATTCGTGACGGTCTACGGCAGGGACGACATCCGCTTCACCATGAAGGATGGGACGGAAATCCGAATTTAAATGAGCAGAAAAAAATTCCCGGCTATCGGGTTGATTTCCAATGGCTGGGAATTTAATATTGCTTATTCCTCTTCGTCGATTTCACCCCTTGCAGATGTGGTTAATTCCATCATTTTTTGAGCATAAGTAGCTCCATCAATTTCTTCATCAGCATACTGACGCATCAATTCGTAAATTTGTTCTTTCAATTCTTCTCGTGTCATATTTCTTTTCCTTCCGCCTAAATCATTTTTATCAATATTGGACGCTTGACTTTTTCAACTGATTATTCAAAATCCTTGTACTCCGCCTTAAGACGTTGGGAGTACTCTTCTTTAGTTTCATCTGTATAAAGATGCTTCTCGATGGTAGAAGCTCTCACTCTTCCTTCGTTAACATCGTTCAAGGTATCTCTCGCAGCATCTTCGCCAAACATATCAAAAAGCTTGCAGAATGTGACGGCATCAAGCTTATTTTTCCCCATAAGGACACCTCCTTAGTTATCTGGATTTCTGAAATCTTCTTCTGACTCGTAAATGTCATCCGCGGAAATACTGTTCTTGTGACCGCATTCAGTGCATTTCCACACATAATGGTGGTCATCGAATCCGGGCTGGTCATTCAGATAAGCGTTGCAACGATCACAATACCAGTCAATGCCAGGAAACCTTTCACTCATACTTTTTTCTCCTTCCGGTTTAATCTTCATCCCATCCTGTACCCATCAGTTCTCTTAATTCTGCACCTGCATTATAATCAGCACTGATTTCTTCTGTGGCACAGTATTCACACACATCGCCATCGGGATAATAATCGTTGTATGATCCCGCCCCATAGCTATGTCCGATGCTTCGACGTGCATAAGACACATCGAACTCTCTGCCGCACCTAACACATTTCGCCATTTTCTTCACCTCCCTCTGTATCAATTTCGTCCTCTGATACATCATCGGCGGCTGGCTCTGCTATTTCCGCATCTTTGATGCCCTGAATAAGCTGTTGTCTCGACAGTTCTGCTTGTTCAGCTGATATCTTAGGCTCTTTAGACTTTTCGATTCGCTTACGAATAATTTTATATAAGGCATAACCACCAGCGGCTATACCGGCAATTGCAAGATCCACAATTGCCTATTCTGATTTTCCGTCTTTTAAACCGTTGTTGTAGTTGAATGTCTCAAGATTTTTTACGAATTTTTCCAGTCCTCCGGCTTGCTTTGCTTGGTGAGATAAATCCGAATAATCCCAGCTCATGTGCGATTCCTCCTCTGCATATTGACCTTTCCTTGAGGTTTATAGTTATTATATCAAATGCCGAGCAAGCTTTCGCTCACGCTCCGTGAAGTTATGATGTTACAGAAATCGCGATCTGCAAGAACTTCTTAGCATACTTATTCCCGAGTTCACTCATAGCCCACAGCATTTCATGTCCCATAGCCTGGTTCGTTTCTTGAGAATATTCGTTTCGCACAAGTCCATATGCATAACGAACTGCCTTGTAATAATAAGCGAGATCTGAAAGCTGTGACGATTTTACTTTTTTCAGAAGGTCTTGCACAATCTCTTCTATGTCTTTATAGAATTCCAGGCTTTCAGTATCCTCAGAAACTTCGTCTCCGCCATCTTCGCTTTCAAAATCAAAATTTTTCAAATAGTATTGCTGAAGAAATTCTGCACCTGATATCTTGTTCTCCATCATGAGCTGTGCGCCTTGTGATATCTGCTGATTTAGCACATTATATTCTAATTGCAACAACCACCAGAGCATGTTGCCTGCCGCTTCCGGAACCGCATCCTTCTCAAAGGCGCTATCATATGAATCAAAGCAAATATCGTAATCCTTGTCATCGGGTTCTTGCCCGGATAGCATACACTCTTTAATCCTCATATGAGCATTATACCCGGCGGCAAAGGATGCATTCTTCATAGCCGTTTCTGAACATACAACAGGAAACGCTGCGAATGTAAGTTCTTGCGCTTTGTGTATGTCACTCAAAAAATTAAAAGATGTGTTACGTATCCCTGACAAATCAACATGCATAAGTTGTTCTTCGGTAACGCGGAAGTGTTCTGCTAACTTCTTTCTCACCTCGGGCTTTGGATTTCGGATACCCTTTTCATAATTTGATATTGCGCTTGGGGAATCCAATCCTATTGCAAAGGCAAGATCCATCTGTGATTCACCATATGCCATACGTAGGCTCTTAATATTTTGAGGCAAATAGTTTTTAATTCCTGCCATTTTACTCATCTCCAGTTCACTGATATTATATCTAAGCTGGTGCGACTTTCACCTTGCACCCCCTACCTGTGAAATGCACCCCCTAAAATGGATTTGCACCCCCTCGAATTTCAGGCGGCAAGGCTATCGCTGAATTGTATCAAACTCTGCACTTTGCTTTCATAAACTTTGTTGATTTCAGTTTTGCCCACTGTGCCGAGACGGGTCAGCAGTTCGGAAACATCCGCAGGGGTGAAGAACTCGCCGCCGGATTTTCCTGCACCAGATGCGTACATGGTCATCAGATACTCCTAGGCATCGCCAAAGGCATCAATATCGTGATCCTTTACATCGCCGAGGTTCATATCATCTACACCATGCAGAAGTTTTGCAAGGCGTTCATTTCTCTTTGCAACGGTAGAACAAAGCTTGTTGCTGTTTACATCAAAATCATCGAACAATCCGGCAAAGCTGCTTTCGGAAGATGAGCCTTTTGCAGAGCTTTCAATGTGGTTGAATACACGCTCCAAGGTTTCATTCAGGTTTTCATCGTTGTCGGCTCTGTGATTGACATTGCAAAACAGCTCGGACGGAAGAATAAAGAAGCCCTTTTCTTCTACCAAGCCGTCACGAGCTTCCTCGGCTTCGGCATCCGGCATTTTTGCATAGTCAAAAGCGTTGTTTCCGGCTTCCTGTTCACCGGAATTGACATAGCTTGTCAGGTTTTCGGAAATGTATCGATAAAACATGGTTCCGAGAACATAGTTCTTAAAATCCCAGCCGTCAACGGCACCACGAAGTTCATCAGCGATTGCCCATATCGCACGGTGCAGCTCGTCACGCTCCTGCTCTTTCTTTGTATCAATCATTGTTTCCGTTCTCCTTTTCATCAGGTATAAATTCCAGAATATCGTCAACGCCGCAATCGAGGGCAAAACATAGCTTTTCAATGCTCTCCAATGAAACATATTGGTCTCTTCTAAGTCGGGTTAAAATGTTGGCACTAAAGCCTGCCTGTTCTGTCAATTCAGCCGTTGCAATACCACGGTCGATTAACAGATGAAATAGTTTTTTATATGTAACAGCCATAGTACCCTCCCGATTTAAGAATATCCTTGTCTATTGTATCACGATAATGTGAATTTTTCAAGCAGTCGGGATGAAATATCTTGATTTAATCGTTTTGAATCTGTATAGCCTTAAAAATGAGAAAAACGATAGAACTATACCTTGCTATGTAATAGCGTTCAAAACATCGAGTACAGACCCGACATTTTGACCGCATATCACCCCTAAACGCTACTTTATTTTGTTCGGTTCTGGAACCTGGTTTGCTTTGCGGTCTCGCTTGCTTTCCGTCTGCGTTCCTCGCTCATGGGCGGTTGCAGACGGATGGACAGCCGGGACTTGTCGGGTACTTTTGTCTCGAAGGTGAAAGTCCGCCATGACCGTATAGCCGCAATTTTTGTTTATGCGATAGACTGCCACTGTGCTCAACTCTCCTTTGCGGAATTTTGTTCAGAACATTGGGTGGAGAGTTTTTCGGAGGAATAGGGGCATTCTTTGAAAGAACAGGACTGATATTTCCAGGTGCGGACGATGGAAACGACATGGTCAATCGGTATCATGGGACTCTCACCCCTCCGAGGATCGCTCCGAGCCGCCCCTTCAAAGAAAAGACGGAAGTATCATTATACCCGGCATCTGCATCGTCGCAAGCAGCCGCACCACACGGCTGTTATAGCTCTCCGGAGGTCGCTCACTCCCTTGCGGGAGGTCCTGGCGTCGGAAGCTGTGTTGTTTCGCAGAAGCGTTTTTGACGGATTTTTATGTTCAAAATGATTGAGCCGCTCAGGCCTCTTGTTTAATGCATAACGCTTCGAAAGCGTTGGCACTAAGTGATAGGCATGTACATTTAGCTATTACTGTGATATAATAACTAAGACAATGAGCGACAACGCGTGAATTCAAAGAATTCTCTTGTGTTGCAATTGATGTTTTACTCAGCAGGGAGGGTTAGACGCTGATGAGAGTACTTTGAAAAAACAATGATGTTTCCGAGCAGTGTGTCGTACAAAGCAAGCATCAACCTTCGGCGATTTGGACGTCATAGCGCAGTATGTGTAAAAATACTACACGATTACAAACATTATACTTGAAATGAACAAAGCATGGTACAGGCATTAAAAGATACAATATGCTGAAAGAAAAAACGTTAGAATTGCACAATGAGAGTAATATGAGTTGATACTATTATCAATAAGTTCATCTTTGAACTTAATACTTGATGGTGCTAGTAATGCGTCGCTGATGCAGTTGCGAAGTCTAACTCGAATTGCATGTAGTATAATTTAAAAATACAAACAATTGATATATGAATGGTAACGGAGAAAATGACATGGCAGGATTAAATGAAATGTATAAAAAGAGTAAGAATGAATTCGATAACACAAACGGTAAGTCAAAAAAAATGCAACGACATCTTTATATCATACCGCAATGACGGAGAGGGGAACAACTTTGCTGCGAGATTATTTGAAACGCTGAGTTCAAAAAACTATAGTGTATACTTTAATTCAAATGAACAGCATAGCGGCAGCTTTCCGGACAGACTAAAAGAAGCTATAGAAAAATGTATAGATTTTGTATTAATTGTATCGCATGGGTGCTTGGATGGATTGAAAACTAGACGAGAGACGGATTGGGTTAGGGCAGAAGTTCTTTATGCGTATAAAATCGGAAAAAGAATAACACCGGTATATATTGGAAAAGCTGACGTTCCTAACTCTGATGTGTGGAAGGACTACCCGAATGAAATTCGATTTTTGTTTTCTTTGCAATCAGTTTATTTACCTGAACGGTTTGAAATATCACCGATATCGGATTTGCTCTCTAAATTTGTGTCAAAACCATCAAAAGAAATATACAGGGATATTGCAAATAGCAACAAAGAATATGATTTACATAAAGATTTTATTGAAACATTAAAAAAGGCTGAAGCTGGCGATACGGAAGCAATGTTTGAGATTGGATGCATGTATTATCATGGTTTTGCTAACAAAAATGATTGTAACGGGAAAACAAATTATTCTGAAGCTGCAAAATGGTTCCAAAGAGCGGAAGAAAACAATACTTATTTGAGGCCTTACATTTATGCTTTGATTGGGAATCTCTATTATCGTGGGCAAATGCCATATGAAGAGCAATCTTTTAAAAAAGCAATGGAGTATTATGAAAAGGCAGCAAAACATTCGTCACACCTTGGATATCAGGATAAAGTTGGATTTATGCTTAGCGAGGGTTTTGGAGTTGAATTTGATTATAGTGAGATCGTTAAAATATATGAAAACATCAAAGAAAATTGCTCAGTAATAGCAAAGTACAATATGGCGAAGTTTTATATTGACTATGGGCAGTTTCAAAACGCCATAGATATTTTGGAAAGCATTGAAACCCCATTTGCTGATGCGGAATATTGCCTAGGAATGCTTTATCAACGCGGTGTCCAGTGCGAACCTCCAAAGCCAGATATGTACCGTGCGATTGAACATTTTAGAAATGCATCCGAAATGGGACATATGGAAGCGCTTCATGAACTAGGGTTGGTTTACTTTCGCGGGACAAATGGATATAGACAGGATTTAATAAAAGCGAGAATTATCTTTAAGCGTGCGGCAGAGCAAGGACATAGTGCAGCAAATTATGATTATGCATGGATGTGCACGTTTGGGCTTGGCGGGCACAGAAATATAGAGGAGGCTATATACTATTATGAGAGAGCCGCAGAAAAAGGACACGTTATTAGTATGGTTGAATTGGCACAGCTATATCAGGAGCCAGAATGCAGAAATTACCAGAAGGCATACGAATGGGCACAGAAGGGTGCTGCAACCGGGGATCCAACAGGAGAATTTGTATTAGGAAATCTATATTTCTTCGGAAGAGGATGCGAAACAGACATGGACAAGGCAGTAATATGCTACAAAAAAGCTTTGCAACATGGCGTTTATCAGGCAAAATTTATGATGGAAAAAGTTAAGTTCCAAATAGAACAAGCGTGCAATTAGACTATGCATTGCATGCATTCACGATATCGACTGCTATAGACTGCATCACCGTTTCTTTCCTGATCTGAATTGCTTGTTGTGTGCAGGGAATGCGGCTTGGATTCTCCGGGCATAAACCGAGTCGTCGCGTTTGCCCGGATTACGGACAGGAATCTTCATGGCCGCTGTATGTACGTTACCACAAATAGCGTTATGTCAGAGACCGATGCCCCGAAGAAAAACGACTATGCCGTATGCCCGGACATATTCAACGATTACGACTCCGAATAGGAAAAGCGGAAAAACGAGGAAACTGCATTGGAACGAGAACGAAAGATACAAGACGCCGCGATTACGATTAGAAAGAAGTACGGGAAGAACGCCATCCTCAAGACGATGAATCTTGAATAGGGTGCAACAGCTAAAGACCGCAATGCCGCAGATTGGCTGGCGGGCATAAGGCGTGACAATGAAAACTACAGGGAGAACCGTCGCATGATTCGAGAATTACGGAAAACCGATATAAAAAGGGTTGCTGAAATATGGCTGAATGCCAATCTGCAAGCGCATTCCTTCATCTCTCCGCAATATTGGATGGGGAATTTCGATTTGGTGAAAGCAATGCTTCAGCAAGCGGAGGTTTATGTGTATGAGGATGCTCGCAACATACAGGGATTTGTCGGGCTTAACGGCGAACAGATCGAGGGCATTTTTGTTTCCGGTGAAATGCGGTCGCAGGGTATAGGCAGGCTCCTTCTCGATTTTATCAAGACGAAAAAACTGAATTGCGCTTGAACGTGTACCGGAAGAATACGCGGGCGATCCGTTTCTATCAGCGGGAAGGCTTTGAAATCCTAAACGAGGGGCTGGATGAAGCCGTCGGGGAAAAGGACTGTGCAATGCTGTGGCGGTCGAAAAAAAGTCCCGATTTGAAAAATGCAAATCGAACTTTGCAAAGCGTTAAAACAGGATTTTATGTTATGTACGCGTTTTTGTAGGAGACATTCCGAAGCAAGGAGGGCACGAATGCCCAAAATTGTTGCGCGCACAGATTGCCGAAAATAAAATGCGGAAAATTGGTGAAACGAAATCTGTTTCAAAGAGGTTATTCACGTGAAAGAGTATTTTATACAGCCGAAGCATGGTGGAAGAATCGAGGTCAGCAACGGGCAAACAATTACCGTTGTCGATGTCGACGGTGGGCAGGTTGCGGATTTCTTTGCGGAAGTCAAAGGCACACATGAAGAATATCTTTCTCTATTCGTAACGATTGATTGCAACGAGTCGCTTCGTATTGGCGTCGGTTCAATTCTTTACTCCAATCTGTATCACGCCATGTTTGAGGTTATTCAAGATGATGTATGATTTCTTTTATCAGAACGGCTCGGATCATCCAAATTGCCTTGATAACATCAATGCTGCTCTTGGAACGCAGAGAACAATCATTCACCCCGTCAACCTTTTTATGAATACACGGATTGCTTCGGACAGGAAAATCACAATCAATCGTCCCCTTCCTGAAGCAGGTGATAAGATCGTGCTGCGGGCGCTGACGGATTGTGTATTAGGGGTTTCGGCTTGCAGTGTTTCGGAATGTGATACGAACGGCGGGAAATGTACTGCTGTTGCGGTACAGATCGATTAACGTCTTTACTTTGCGCGAGAAGGGAGTGGTCGGATACGCACGAACAGCAAATATAACAAAATTACGAGACTACGGCATCATGTCTTCAAGACACGGCCGCAGATGCCGAAGGTGCTTGCCGGTCATCTGATACGGTCGCTTAACAAAGGAGTGTCATCATGAAAATAAGTTATAAAAAACTCCGGGTCATGCTCATTCGGAGACATAACAAAAGTGCAACTGAGAGCAGACAATATAATATCAGCCGGAACGGAACAATGAGGTGAAGAAATGCAGATTATAGACAACATTAACAAGACCGTCAAGGACGATCTGCAAGCGGGTATTCACAAAGGCAGTAGGATGTCTGTTGCTGCTGCTTGCTTCTCAATCTATGCGTATCAGGAACTTAAAAAGCAGCTTGAAGGCATTGACGAACTGCGCTTTATCTTCACATCCCCCACCTTCGTGACTGAGAAGGCATCAAAGGCGCAGCGGGAGTTTTACATCCCACGAATCTCAAGAGAGAGCAGCCTGTACGGCACCGAGTTTGAAGTAAAGCTCCGCAATGAGCTGACGCAAAAAGCGATTGCGAAAGAGTGTGCAGACTGGATCCGGCGCAAAGCAGTTTTCAAGTCGAACGTCACACAGGAGCAGATGATGGGCTTTATGACGGTCGATGAGAGTACCTATATGCCCATCAATGGCTTTACTACCGTCGATCTCGGTTGCGAGCGCGGCAACAACGCCTACTATCCGGTGCAGAAGACAGAGAGCTTTGAAAATGCCAACTACTTTCTCAAGCTCTTTGAACAGCTATGGAACGACAAGAAAAAGCTGCAAGAGGTCACGGATATTGTGATCGAAAATATCTCTGCGGCGTATCGTGAGAACTCACCGGAGTATATCTATTTTGTTGCACTCTATAACATCTTCAAAGAGTTCCTTGATGACGTTTCGGAGGACGAGCTGCCGAACGAAGCAACGGGCTTTAAGGAAAGCAAAATCTGGGGAATGCTTTATAACTTCCAGCGTGACGCGGTTCTTGCCATCATCAGCAAACTCGAAAAATTCAACGGCTGTATTCTGGCAGACAGCGTTGGTCTCGGCAAGACGTTTACTGCGCTTGCGGTGATTAAGTATTATGAGAACCGCAACAAATCCGTGCTTGTTCTTTGCCCCAAAAAGCTCTCTGAAAACTGGAATACATACAAGGGTAACTATATCAACAATCCCATTGCAGCGGATCGGTTGAGATACGACGTCCTCTACCATACGGACCTTTCACGCGAACACGGACAGTCGAACGGAATTGATCTTGACCGCCTGAATTGGGGCAACTATGACCTTGTTGTTATTGATGAGAGCCACAACTTCCGCAACGGCGGCGAGGTGTCCGGCGAGGATGCAAAGGAAAACCGTTATCTGAAACTGCTCAATCGGGTTATTCGTGCCGGTGTGAAAACGAAGGTGCTGATGCTTTCGGCAACACCTGTCAACAACAGATTTATTGACCTTAAAAATCAGCTTGCACTCGCTTATGAGGGCGATGTTGCGCAAATAAACAAAAAACTTGACACAACAAAGAAAATTGACGAAATCTTCCGTCAGGCTCAGACTGCTTTCAACGCATGGAGTAATCTTCCCGCTGCGGAACGCACAACGGACGAACTTCTTCGGACGCTGGATTTTGATTTCTTTGAACTGTTGGACAGCGTGACTATTGCGCGTTCAAGAAAACACATTGAAAAATATTATAATACTTCCGATATCGGCAAATTCCCCGAACGTCTGCCGCCGATTTCGCTGCGTCCGTGTTTGACCGACTTGAGCGATGCAATCAACTACAATGAAATATACGAACTTTTGAATGCGCTGAATCTGTCGATTTACACGCCAACAAAGTACATCATGCTTTCAAAACTGTATAAATATGTTGACTCTGAAAAACGCAACATAACTCAGGAAGGGCGCGAAGAAGGCGTTCGCCGCCTGATGAGCATTAACCTGCTGAAGCGGCTTGAAAGCTCGGTTCATTCGTTCCGCCTTACGGTTGACAGAATGCGGAAAAAGATTGACGAAACCATTAAGAAGATCAACAATTACGAACTCGGCTCGGAAGAAATTGAGTTGACAGATATCGCTGCGGGAGAAGATTTTGATTACGACGATCAGAACACCGATTTCTTCTCGGTCGGCAAAAAGGTCAAAATCGATCTTGCTGATATGGACTATGTTTCATGGCGGCGTGAGCTTGAACGTGATGCGGAAAATCTGGAACTCCTGTCCCTCATGATTGCAGACATCACGCCGAAGCATGACACAAAACTGCAAACATTGTTCGATTTGATCCGGAAGAAAATCGAGCATCCCATCAATCCCGGTAATAAGAAGATCATAATTTTCACGGCGTTTTCCGATACCGCAGACTATCTCTTTGCAAACGTCAGCAGATTTGCAAAAGAGAATTTCGGGCTGGAAACGGCGGAGATCACCGGCACGGTTGACGGTAAGACTACCATTCCAAAGCTCCGTGCGGACCTCAACACGGTTCTGACTTGTTTCTCACCCGTTTCAAAAGGAAAATCCGTACTCCTGCCCGGCAGCACTGATGAGCTCAGTATTCTGATTGCAACCGATTGTATTTCCGAGGGTCAGAACTTGCAGGACTGCGACTACCTCATCAACTATGACATTCATTGGAACCCTGTGCGCATTATCCAGCGGTTCGGACGAATTGACCGTATCGGAAGCAGAAACGACCATATTCAGCTCGTAAACTTCTGGCCGGATATGGACCTCGACGAGTATATCAACCTGAAAAGCCGTGTGGAAACCCGCATGAAGATTTCGGTCATGACCTCTACCGGCGACGATGATCTGATCAATGCCGAGGAAAAGGGCGATCTTGAATACCGCCGCGCACAGCTCAAGCGGCTGCAAGAAGAAGTAGTGGACATTGAGGACATGACAAGCGGTATTTCCATCATGGATTTGGGGCTCAACGAGTTCAGGCTTGATCTGCTCGAATACATGAAGCAACATGAGGATATCGAAACTGCACCAAAGGGTCTGCACACCGTTGTTGGACAGACAGAGGATTCTCCTGCCGGTGTAATTTTTGTTCTCAGGAACATCAATGACAGCGTGAACATTGACAACCGGAATCGTATCCATCCCTTCTACATGGTCTACATCAGTGAAGAAGGTGAAATCGTCTGCGATTATCTCAATCCGAAGAGATTGCTCGACACAATGCGTCTGCTCTGCCGTGGCAAGAGCGAGCCTTGTGCGGAGTTTTGTAAGTGGTTCAATGACAAGACGGATGACGGACGTAAGATGGGTGAGGTCTCCGAGCTGCTGAGCGAAGCAATCAATTCCATTATTGATGTGAAGGAAGAAAATGATATTGACAGCCTGTTTAAGAGCGGCGGTACATCCGCACTGCTCAGTGCAGTTTCGGGACTGGATGATTTTGAGCTGATTTGCTTTCTGATAATTAGGAATGAGAAATTAGGAGTGAGAAATTAGGAGCGAGAAATTAGGAATGAGAAATTTAACGGAAAATGCTGTTGCTGACAAGAGCCTTGCTTTTGCACTGCGCGTGATCGCACTGTACAAATACCTCTGCGCTGAAAAGAATGAATTTGTTTTATCAAAACAGGTTTTACGGAGCGGAACAAGCATTGGTGCAAACATTGCCGAAGCACAGTGTGCTGTCAGCCGAAAAGATTTTTTATCCAAAATGTATATCGCCTTCAAGGAATGTTCGGAAACAAAGTATTGGTTGGAGCTGCTGTTCAGGTCGGACTATATTGATGCTCCGCAATATAACTCTATTCAGTCCGATTGCACGGAGCTTCTGAAAATGCTGTCCGCAATCACAAAGACAATTAGGAATGAGGGATGAAAAATTAGGAATGAGGAATGAGGAATGAAAAGTGAGGAATTAGGAATGAGGAGTGAGGAATGAGGAGTGAGGAATGAGGAATGAGGAATGAGGAATTAGGAATGAGGAGTGAGGAATTAGGAATGAGGAGTGAGGAATTAGGAATGAGAAATTGAGCGGAGAATACGGTAATTGAAAAATGTGGAAGGGGAAAAGAATCGGGAGCGAAAAATTCCTAATTGCTCACTCCTAATTCCTAATTTCTAAGTGGCCACGGTAATTGAAAAATGTGGAAGGGGAAAAGAATCGGGAGCGAAAAATTCCTAAT
>CAJKRH010000023.1 GCA_905202255.1 uncultured Ruminococcus sp. | reverse complement strand
TTGTTATGAGTTCCTATTTTTTTCATAGTGTTGCACTTGATAGTATAATTCACCGTATCAAGAAAACCACCCGCTAAGCGGGTGGTTCCAAAGAGGCTTTTGCCGATGAGCAAAAAGCCCTCCTATGGTAAAATGTGAATAGGTCTGGCAACCTCAAGCACAAAAAAGATAGGAGGGGTCAAAATGAAAATTGACACAAATAGTATAGCACACACAACATGGAATCGCAAGTACCACATCGTATTTGCACGAAAATACCGTAGACAGGTAATATATGGGAAGAACAAGGGAGACATAGGACAGATCATAAGAAAATTATGTGAATGGAAAGGAGTTGAGATATTGGAGGCAGAAGCGTGTCCTGACCATATACATATGTTGGTGTCCATACAGCCGAAGTCGGGAATCATCTTGCCATCCGTGTTTTTATAGTGAAGTTGTTCGGATGTTTTTCAAATAATGCTATCATCCTTCAACATATTTTACCTCTTTTATATCACCCCAGAGCTTATCTGCCGCTTGCTCTATATGGCTCTTCTCGGCTTGCGACAGGCTGCGGAAGCACTTGATTTCGAGCTTCCCGTTTTTGTTTTTCCATATCCCCGCCACATCACCGTCGATGAGCAATGGCGGCATAACGATACCTGCAAGATTGAACACGCCGCGAAGATATTCAGGCTTTAAATAGATACTTTCCTTTTTCTGATACCCGAGCATAAGCTGGTCAAATCCCGCAAGGAAAATGCAATGCGGAATGTCCCCATCGTATGTTTTCCCGTTCGGTATGTAATAATATGTCCTGCCGTCGAAGTCAAATGACTCGACAGGCAAGTTCCGAAGCCAATTCTTGACCTCCGCCTGTTTTGCGCCCGTATAATACATAGCGTCGTGTATCGTAGCGGGTGCAATATTCGTAAAATACCGCCGCGCTATCTCAAATTTTGCTTCTTCCTCGGGAATCGGAGAAAACTCGGGCGAGGCGATATACTGCTTTTTCTCCTGCACGGTGTAGTTCATAAAACCGCGCACGCAAAGCTCGCGTATACCTCCGCCCCATGACTCGAACATACAATCCTCTTCGATTTTTGTCATCCCGCTTGCACGGCAAAGCTCCTTCAGCTCGTCGCGCGTGTATGCCCTCTCCGTAACTGCCGCGAGAATGATATCCGCAAGATATTTCTGCCGTTCGGGCGTCAACGCCCAGCACGGGCGCTGATTTTTCATATAGGAATATCCCTGCCATTCGTTTTTGCGATAATCCGCGCCGTTGTTGCACCGGATAAACAGCGGCAGGTCGCTTTCGGCAAACACGTGAACCGTGCCGCGCACAGACCAGTTTTTCACAAGCCCCTCGGCGACGGTCTGCTCGTCATAGTCGTTTGTACGGATTTTCAGTGAGTGCAAAGCGTTCGTCATAAACTGCGCCTGCACTCCGCAAAGGTCGCGCATCACTGTCAGCTTGTCCGCAGGCGCGAGCAGATATTGATTTGTCAGCTGACGGATTTTCAGTTCTTCAAGGGTCATATTTTCTCCTTTCAGTCAAGCGCAGTTGTTCATTTTTTGGTTGCTACGATATCATATTTTTTAAGCCACTGATGAACGGCGGTAGCGTGCTCTGGTCGGCTTCAAAAGCGAAAGTCAAGGACTGCTCCATCGCATTATCAAAAATTAAACCCGCTACTTTTACATGACCTACTTTATCCATAGACAATGTCACATGACTGCCATAACATATTTCGGACAGCACAACACGGTCGCGCTGAAAAGCATAGAGTTCACAAAGCTGATCTACGAAAATGCGAAAGTCCTTTATGTCATATTCGCACGATGCATAGCCCTGAAATGCTCTGGAGACCACTCTTATTCCAAATGTAGTGTTGTACGGAGTTCCTGCATCGGCATCATCCTTATGGAAATTAAAATCTTCAATTGCCACAAGGTTTTCCCCATATCTCAGCTCTGCCGGCGGGTATTTTGACTTCATCATAGGTGCCTCTTTTTCCGTCGGCATCGATTGCTATGAGCGCGTCTGTGCTTCCGCTTTCTGCTCATGCGGAGAAAACCGCCGACTTTATTTCTAATATCATTATATATTATTTCAGAACAAATTTCAAGTACAAAGAACATCGAATTTTTAATATTTTCAAATTACCGCTTGACATGCGCCCACGGTTTATGATAAAATAACAATGTAAAATTCAGATACAAAGGGAGGTGGGCAAAATGACCGAACCGATAATGATAAAATCAATTGCCATTTTGTCCGCGGACTGATATATACCGTAGTTCATGATTTGAATGCTCTTGATTTTATCAGGAGCATTTATTTTTTGAAAAGAGGTAATGATAATGAAAGAAATCATCACAATTCGGGTAAGTAAGTATTTAAGCGACGAGCTTGCAAAAAAAGTCGCATGGATGCGCTGGGGAACATCGACACCGGAATATGTAAACTGCGTGCGTAATGCTGTTTTCGATGAACTTACAGACGAAAACGATTGCTTTGAGGTAATCGCAATGACAGCGAAAGGAGAAGTAGTAGGCTGTATGCACTGCATCCGCAACGAAACCGATTTTTCGCTCTGGTATTACGGCGACCTTTTTGTAGCGCCGGAGTACAGAAGAATGGGAATAGCACGGCAGATGGTAGAAACGGCGATAAGCCGTCTTTCCGAAATAGGGGCGGCTCTTCTTCGTTGCTATGTCGACCCGAACAATATGCCGAGCCGAAATTTACAGAAATCAATCGGATTTGAGGAGAAGCCTTTTAAAACATTTAACGGCTTATGTAATGACGGGCAAATAATGCATGAAATCAAAATTCCGAGTTGCTTTTGTGTGATTCCCGCGACGGCAAATGAAGCGTATTTTGTAATGATAATGTTTGCTCAGAACAAAAGCGAGCTGAAAACCGAAAATATCAGCTTAAACGAATGGAAAGAATTGCTTTCCGCCGATAATCCCGACGAAAAGCATTTTCTGATATGCAAAGGAGCCGTGCCTGCCTGCTATATGTGCTTTAGCGGAGCATCTGGCAAAAGGGAAGCGCGCATATCCATGCTTTTTGTAACAAAAGAGCTTCAGCGGTGCGGCGCGGGAACTTTTGCTTTGCATTTTTCGGAGAGGTATGCCAAAGAAAACGGCTTTGATTTTATCGTGGCTTCGGTAGATAAAGACAATACGGCAGCCGAAAATTGTTTCCTGAAATGCGGATATACGGTATCGGAGCATGATGGGGTGACGGAATTTTGCAAAACGCTGTGATTTTTCGGTATAGTGTCGCTTTTTGCAAAAAGTAAAAAATGAGCATCAGAAAGGGAAGAGGAGCGTGTTTATTCCTTTCTGATGCTCATTTTAACAAATACATTATTTATTTGCAATCAAAAATATTATTATTTCTTGATGATTTCGACTTTATATATTTTAAATATTAAATTATCGATGCGCTGCTCACCTTTTTTAGTATGGCTGAGTTCAAAGATGACAGACATTGCATATAACTCCCTGTTTCCTTTTTGATAATACATTTGCTGAATGATATCTTCAGCTTTATATGAATTGAAAATATCAAATGTTTTTATTTCCAAAACGGCGTCATCAGAAGATAAGTCACATAAAGCTAATACTTTATTATTTTCTGAAAATGATATTTCTTGTGTTCTTATTTCTTTGTTCAAGAAAATTTGAGTTTTAATAAAGTCTATGACTTTGTCGATTCCACTTCTAATAACATCGCATGTTTCGTTTACGACTCTAATGTACTCTTCATTTTCAGGAGTAAGAGATTTTAATGTTCCATCTTCATTTTTTATGATAGGAATTTCTTCATATTTTGAAGGGAGTTTACCTACTATTTTTAATTTTGAATTATTCAAAATCAAAAATTCTTTGCTGTCGCACTGCTTTGCTCCTACCATAGAGTTAATCATATTTTCAATAGATATTCCAGTTATATTAGTTGGAAACTTCCTTATTTTCTTTGTTAGATTTGAAGGAAGATAAAATTCAAATAGCAAAGAGTGCTGATGACATAAAATTGGTACCTCAATATTTGCTAATTCAGCTAATCTAGGAAAGCTTGTTAGATATGAGGCAGGTATTATATAATCATCACTAAACTTGTATATGCAGTCATTCTTTATCAATAGTCTATCGCAAACAAATTGTTCGAACAACCTCCATTCTAGGTAGCAGTCATTAATTCCATTATGCACTTTAGATACTCCACTGATACCCAATGCATTACATAAATTATCTTTTGTAAGATTTCCTGCGGCGTACACATCAGACGCGATTTTGTCTTTTATGTTTTCAAATCTCAGAGATTCCATTCCACAGATTTTATGCCGTGTACAATACTTACTTAAAAAATTATAATCAAACTTTCCGCCACTATAAAACAAAATTATTTTATCTGTAAGCTTAAATTCTGTAATTAAATCATCAAACTCTTTTTGATTTAAAGGGACTTCATTTTCTATGTCGGTATCATCTATGCCATTTATGTATGTTGTTAAAACTGTTGGCTGAAGTTCCAGTGGTAACAGGCGGCTATAAGTTTTTCCGTTTGAAGGATCATATAGTGCGATTGAGAGTAAATCATCATTTGCTGTTCGCAGTCCGTTTGTTTCCAAGTCCAAAACAACATATTGATTGGCAATGCTACTCTGCGATATTTTTGTTTTATCTATGCTTATTGATTCTGAGCATGACTTTTCTCCGGTGTTAAAATTAAAGCATTTTGTGAATTTAGGCAGAATGTATTCTATATTTTGGTTTAAATGCTCAAGCCATGCAATTTGTTCATCCAAATTTTTCGATTTTCTGTTTTTTGAGCGTTCTTCTTTTAATTCCTGCAATTTTTCTCTTATTAACTCATATTCTGAATTTCCATCCCTAAAAGCTACGATTATTTCTTTTAATTTTGCAATAATTGTCATTCCATAATTTGTTTTCGAGTATTCATAATTAATTTGCATAATCAAATTTGAAGTGAATTTATAGTAATGGTTAAACCATTGAGGAGCGGTATCTTTTTGCCATTTGTTACTTTCATAATCTGCTAGGTATCCTGTGGTTTCGTAAAAATTCTTCAGGCTTTCTACAACAGTTTTGGATTGTTTCAAAAACATTTTTTTCACGGTCAATATCTCCTATAAAAATATTTTTCAAAGGAATATCCTATACCTGCTTGTTAGATATTTTTTTATTATTACTATTATACCATAAATTTCACTGTTAATCAACTCTATAATTAACGCAAGTAGCATGAATATTGCAATTTCTCGTATTTTATTTTGCTTTCACCGTTGAAAGATGGTTTTCATAACAAATTTCAAGCATAAAACGGAGCAGATACAAAAATTGCGAGGTCGCGAAACTCCCCCCAAAAAACAATCTCTTGAAAAAGTCGAACCTGTATGCTATAATATGGGTATAACACTACTGAAATTGCCTGCAAACGGGACGGAGGGAACATCATGGAACTGAAAATCGGCATTTGCGATGACGATGTGGCGCAGGTGGCGCTGACAGAGAATCTGACAGCGCAGTGGGCGCGGGAAAACGGGCACAGTGCCGTAATAAAAACATATAAAAATGCGGAAAGTATGCTTTTTGATTTTGAAGGCGAGAGCGATTTTGATATTCTCCTGCTCGATATCGAAATGGGCGATATGAACGGCGTGATGCTCGCAAAAAATATACGGAAGAAAAGCGAGACCGTGCAGATAATTTTCATCACAGGCTATTCCGATTATATAAGCGACGGCTACGATGTGGCGGCGCTTCATTATCTGATGAAGCCGCTGAAAAGCGAAAAGCTTTTTGAGGTGCTTTCACGTGCTGCGGTAAAGCTTGCAAAAGACGGCAAGATGATAACGCTCAAAACCGCCGACGAGATAATCCGCCTGCCAATCCGCGAGATAAAATATATAGATGTCTGTAAAAATGATATCACAATCCATGCAAAGCGTGATATCACCGTCCGCAAGACGCTCTCGGAAATAGAAACGGAACTGGACGGCAGATTTTTCCGCACAGGCAGGCAAAGCATAATAAATCTCGACTATGTCCGTCGGACAACGAAAAACAGCGTTACTCTCACGGGCGGAGACGAGGTGCCTCTGCCACGCGGCGCATATGAAGCTATAAACCGCGCGATAATCGCGATGAAATAGGAGAAAAAATGAGAACAAAGATAAAAAACGATAAAAGAGTAGCCGAATATCAGCGCGAGCTTATCGAGACGCACTATGCCGAGGTGGAAACGATGTATAAGCAGATGCGCCGCTGGCGGCATGACTACCGCAATCATATCGCCGCGATGAAAGCTTATGCGGAAAACGGGAATCTCGATGCGATAAAGAAATATCTCGATGAACTCGATACAGACCTGAATACCGTTGACACTGTGATAAAAACAGGCAATGCCATGGCAGATGCCATACTCAACAGCAAAATTTCGCTTGCCAAATCCAAGGGAATCGAGGTCAAAGCGACGGCGCATATCCCAGTGGCACTGAAAATAAGCGACCTTGACCTATGCGTTATAATAGGCAATCTTTTTGACAATGCGATAGATGCGAGCGTCGCTCTGCCCGAGGGAAACCGCATAATACGCGTATATATGGATATGAAAGGAACACAGCTTTATATCTCGTTTACAAACTTTACAGCCGGAAAAAAGCTGAAAAAAACCAACGGACTGTTTTCATCGACAAAGCGCGAGGGCTCGCACGGATTCGGGCTTGTAAGCATAGACGAGGTCGTAAACAAATACGGCGGCTTCCTCTCGCGAAACAGCGAGGACGGCGCTTTTACGACGGAAATACTGCTTCCGCAGGAGTGATTTTTGCAGTTCGTCACAAAATAAGAGCGATTCGTCACAAAAATATGTCGAATCGCTTTTTCTGTGATATGATATAGCCGTAAACCAAAAAGGGAGGGAAACACCTTGACTAAAGAAAAAATAAAAAAGGAAAAGCCGAAGAAGCCAAAATACAATATGTGGCAGAACAGCTGCTGGATGATAGGCACGGCATGGAAGATAAAAGAGAAAAAAGTTCTCTTCCTCTGCCTTGCGCAGGTCGTCATAGCGCTGGGGCAGAGCCTTATTTCGCTTTTCATTTCTCCCGCGGTCATCTCCGCAGTTGAAACGCAGAAGTCGCTTACATATCTGCTCATCACGATACTTGTTTTTATCGGCGCGACTATGCTTCTGAGAGCCGCAAATTCGTATGTCAGCGAAAATACAATGTATGGGCGCATTACAATAAGGACACATATCATCGGTATGATATGCGGCAAGATGATGACAACATCATATCCGAATACCGAGAAAAAGGAATTCCGCGACCTTGCTCAAAGCGCTTCGGATGCCGTAGACAGCAACGGAAGCGCAACGGAAGCTATATGGAACACACTTGTTCAGCTTATTAAAAATATCCTTGGTTTTGCCATCTATCTTGCAATGCTTTCAAGACTCGACCTTTGGGTTGTCGCCGTTGTGCTTGCGACATCGATTGTCGGATTCTTTGTAAATAAGAAAGTCGGCGGATTCGGATACAGACACCGCACGGAGTTTTCGGAGCAGGGACGCAGAATGAATTATGTAAACACTGTCGGCTCCGGCTCGGAATACGCAAAGGATATGCGCATTTTCGGAATAAAGCCATGGCTTACGGAAATTTACGATAAGGCAAAGGACCTTACCCTTGCCCTCAAGCGCAGGGAGCAGAATGTCAATATGATAAGCTCCGTTTCCGATATCGTTCTCACATTCCTCCGCAATGGCATAGCGTATGCCTACCTTATAAATATGGCTCTGAAAGGAAACCTTTCCGCGGCGGAATTTGTGCTTTATTTTGCCGCATTCGGCGGATTTACAAACTGGGTGAGATGGATACTCGGAAATGTAAATACGCTCCACAGACAAAGCCTTGATATCTCGACTGTCCGCGAGATGATTGAATATCCCGAAATATTCAGGTTTGAGGACGGCGAGCCGCTCACGGCAGACCCGCGCGGCAAATATGAGATAAAACTCGAAAATGTAACTTTCCGCTATCCCGAAACGGAGAGGGATGTGCTGAAAAATATAAATCTCACGCTTCATCCCGGCGAAAAGCTTGCCGTGGTCGGCATGAACGGAGCGGGAAAGACGACGCTCGTCCGTCTCATCTGCGGCTTTTATGACCCGACAGAGGGCAGAGTACTGCTGAATGGTGAGGATATAAGAAAATACAATCGCCGCGATTATTATAAGCTCTTTTCCGCAGTATTTCAGGATTTCGATGTCATTGCCGCAACGATAGCGCAGAATATAGCGCAGGATATGGACGGCAATATCGATATGGATGCTGTCCGCAGTTGCGCCGACAAAGCGGGGCTTTGCGAAAAGATAGAGTCGCTTCCGGAAAAATACGATACAAAGCTCGTGCGTGATGTTTATGAGGAGGCGATTGCACTTTCCGGCGGCGAAACGCAGAGACTCATGCTCGCCCGCGCGCTCTATAAAAACGCGCCGATGCTCATACTCGACGAGCCGACGGCGGCTCTCGACCCGATAGCCGAGGCGGATATGTACAGCAAATACAACGCCATGGCAGAGGGACGCTCCTCCGTTTATATTTCCCACCGCCTTGCCTCGACGCGCTTTTGTGACAGGATAATCCTGCTCGACGGAAGCGTCATCGCCGAGGAAGGCACGCATGATGAGCTTATGGCGCTCGGCGGCAAATATAAGGAATTTTTCGATGTCCAGAGCAAGTACTATAAGGACGGAGGCAAAGAAAATGAAGAAGAAAACTGAAAAAACAGCTCTTATGCCCCGCAAAGAGGCAATGAAAATGACGCTGCGCGGAATGAAACTGCTTTATCGCGCAAACCCGAAATATACGGCAATGTCAATAATAAGCAGAATCTGGTCGGCGCTGACGCCTTATGTCGGTATTTATCTTTCGGCGCTGATAATCGGCGAGCTTGCGGGCGACAGAGACCCCGAAAAGCTGAAAACATATGTCATAATTTCACTTGCTTCCGCCGCCGTTATTGCGATTGTTTCGGCTTTTATAAATAAAGCTCTCAGCATTTACGGGCAGGTAAAATGGTATGCTTTTGATAAGCTTTACCGTGATAAATTTATGGATATGGATTATGCCGATATGGATAGCGGCGATACGCATATTCTGTATAACAAAATACAGCAGAATGCCAATGCAAACGGCAGGGGGCTCGGAAGCGTTGAATGGCGCTTTATGGATCTTCTCTCCGCTGTCGCAACGCTTCTCGGTGGTATCGCGATGACAGTCACGCTTTTTGTCCGCAGAGTGCCGGAGAGCGCAGGGGGGCTTACCGTTCTGAACAGTCCGCTCTTTATTCTCGGAATAATCGCCGTTCTTCTGCTTGTGACTTATCTTTCTCCTGCGATTGAAAATATAGTCGGCAAATTTTATGCCCAAAATGCAAACAGGCACAATCTCGTAAATCAGCTGTTCGGCTTTTTCTATGACCTCGCATACGAAAGCAAATGGGTGTCGGATGTCCGCATGTACAGTCAGGACAGGTTTGCTGTAAAGCATGCGAACAACAAAGAGGACGCATTCGCTTCCAAGGGCTTTTATGCAAAGGCTTCGCGCACCAAGCTCGGTCCGCTCTATGCGGCTTCAAGCGCGGTGTCTGTCATTTTCACAGGCTTTGCTTATGTGTTCGTATGTCTTAAAGCATGGGCGGGAGCATTCGGCATCGGCGAGATAACGCAGTATATCGGTGCGCTTACAATGGTTTCCGGTGCGATAGGCACGATGATAACCTCTCTTAACGAGCTTCGCAACAATGCGGAATTTCTGGGGCTCACCTTTGATTTTCTCGATATTCCGAATAAGATGTATCAGGGCTCGCTCACGGTGGAAAAGCGCATGGATAACGACTATGAGATAGAATTCCGCGATGTTTCCTTTAAATATCCCGGCAGTGAAAATTATGCGCTCCGCCATGTTTCTTTCAAGTTCAACATCGGCGAAAAACTTGCCGTGGTGGGACAGAACGGCAGCGGCAAGACTACATTTATCAAGCTTCTTTGCCGCCTCTATGACCCGGACGAGGGCGAAATACTTCTCAACGGTATCAATATAAGAAAATACAATTATCTCGATTACATCTCCGTTTTCTCCGTGGTATTTCAGGATTTCCGCCTCTTCGCTCTGCCGCTCGGTCAGAATGTGGCGATAAAATCGGATTACGATAAGGAAAAAGCAGAGGAGTGCCTTGAAAAGGCCGGTTTCACGCTTGACGCAGAGAAGATGCCGCAGGGGCTTGACACATATCTCTATAAGAATCTCGATAAAAACGGTGTCAATGTTTCCGGCGGCGAGGCGCAGAAGATAGCCATCGCCCGTGCACTCTATAAAAACGCTCCGTTTATCATCCTCGATGAGCCGACGGCGGCACTCGACCCGATAGCCGAATCGGAAATCTATTCGAGATTCAGCGAGATGGTGACGGACAGAACAGCGGTTTATATCAGCCACAGGCTCTCCTCCTGCCGCTTCTGCGATAAGATAGCCGTGTTTGACCATGGTTCTGTTGTTCAGGTCGGCACGCACGAGGCACTCCTCGCCGACACGGCAGGGAAGTATCACGAGCTGTGGCATGCGCAGGCGCAGTATTACGATGAAAAAGCCGTGAAATCAAATTAAAAAGCAGGCAAAAATCAAAGCAACAAGCAGAAATCGCCGCGGTCAACGACCGCGGCGATTTTTATTTTGTTTATTATCAAGCTGATATTATTTGTAAAGTTCGCCGAGTTTTGTAAGTCTCTCGTACTTAGCCTTTGCATTTTCTTCAGCATGCTCGAAGAGCTCGTTTGCTCTCTCGGGGAAGGACTGCATGAGGCGGGCATATCTTGTCTCGCTCTTGATGAAGTCCATATAATCTGCTGTGGGAGCCTTGCTGTCAAGCGAGAACTTGGGCTCTGCCGCAGGATTGTAACGGAACATATTCCAGTAGCCTGCTTCAACGGCTCTCTTCATTTCGGACTGGCAGTTACCCATACCGCCCTTTACACCGTGCATCTCGCAGGGAGCATAACCGATGACAAGGGAGGGACCGTGATAAGCTTCAGCCTCTGTGATAGCCTTGATTGTCTGGTTCATATCTGCGCCCATAGCAATCTGAGCAACATATACATAACCATAAGACATAGCAATGCTTGCAAGGTCTTTCTTCTTTGTAGCCTTACCTGCAGCGGCAAACTGAGCAACCTGACCCATCTGAGAAGCCTTGGAAGCCTGACCGCCTGTATTGGAGTAAACTTCGGTATCGAATACCATGATGTTTACATCTTCGCCGGAAGCGATTACATGGTCAAGACCGCCGAAGCCGATATCATAAGCCCAGCCGTCGCCACCGAATATCCAAACGGACTTCTTTGCGAGGTAATCTTTTTCTGCGAGGATTTCAGCTGCGAGCGTGCAAGCTTCGCAATCGCAATTCTTGCCTGCTGCCTGAAGAGCTTTCATATGAGCGAGCATCTCTTCAGCCTTGTCGCCGAAGTGAGCCTTGCCTGCCTCGGAAGAGAGGAATGCAACGCCTTCGTCTGCTGTGAGTATGCCGTCGGAAAGAGCGGCGATGAGCTTATCCGTAGCTGCGCCGTTTGTCTTGCCGTCGTTATATGTCTCGAGCCATTCTGCGGCTGCTGCCTTGATATCGTCGGTAGCCCAGATGGATACGAGCTTTTCAAGTTTAGCCTTGAGCTTCTCACGGATAGCTTTCTGACCGAGAGCCATACCGAGACCATGCTCTGCGTTATCCTCAAAGAGGGAGTTTGCCCATGCCGGACCCTTGTGGCTGTCTTTATTTACAGTGTAAGGTGTGGCAGGTGCGGAACCGCCCCAGATGGAGGAACAGCCTGTAGCATTGGAAATATACATTCTCTCGCCGAAGAGCTGAGTGATAAGGCGAGCATAAGATGTTTCGGCACAGCCTGCGCAGGAACCGGAGAACTCAAGCAGCGGCTGGTTAAACTGGCTGCCCTTTACAGTTGTCTCTGCGAAAGGAAGTGTCTTCTTGGAAACCTTTGCAACAGCATAATCGAATGCTGCCTGCTGGTCTGCCTGACTTTCCTGAGGAACCATGCGGAGAGCCTTTGTCTTTGCGGGACATACATTTACGCAGAGTCCGCAACCCATACAGTCGAGCGGGCTGATAGCGATGGTGAATTTATAATCTTCGCAACCCTTGCCTGTCATCTTAGCCGCAAACTTTGTGGAAGCGGGAGCATTTGCCGCTTCATCCGCATTCATAGCGAAAGGACGGAGCGTAGCATGAGGACATACATAGGAGCACTGGTTACACTGGATACAGTTTTCGGGAATCCACTCGGGAACATCAACGGCAACACCGCGCTTCTCATAAGCGGCAGCGCCCTGAGGGAGAGTACCGTCTGCGAGGTCAACGAACTTGGAAACGGGGAGGGAATCGCCCTGCATCTTTGCAACGGGAAGAACGATATCGCGAACAAACTTGACGAGCTCGGGACGATCGCCTGTGATTTCCTTCTCCTCGGCTGTGCCTGTAACTGTCTTCCAAGCCTCGGGAACCTTTATCTCAACTATGGCGTCAACGCCGGCGTCGATAGCCTTGTAGTTCATTTCAACTACGGCTTCGCCCTTCTTGAGGTAGGACTTCTTTGCCATATACTTCATGTAGTCTACAGCTTCGGAGATGGGCATAATGTTTGCCAGAGCGAAGAATGCGGACTGAAGTATCGTGTTTGTACGCTTGCCCATGCCGATTTCGCGTGCTTTGTCGATAGCGTCAACGGTATAGAACCTGATATTGTTATTGGCGATATAATTCTTTACTTCAGCGGGGAGGTGCTTGTCCAGCTCCTCGGGAGTCCACTGGCAGTTGAGCAGGAATGTACCGCCGGGCTTTACATCGTTTACAATCTTATAGCCCTTGAGCATATAAGAGGGATTGTGGCATGCCACGAAGTCTGCCTTTGTGATATAGTAGGAGGACTTGATGGGCGAATCGCCGAAGCGCAGGTGGGAAATTGTTACGCCGCCTGTCTTCTTGGAGTCGTACTGGAAGTATGCCTGAATATACTTGTCGGTGTGGTCACCGATGATCTTGATGGAGTTCTTGTTTGCGCCGACAGTACCGTCACCGCCCAGACCCCAGAACTTGCAGGAGATAGTGCCCTTGGGAGCCGTATCGGGAACAACCTTTTCGGGAAGCGAATAGCCTGTAACATCATCGACGATGCCGATGGTGAAATGGTTCTTCGGATTCTTCTTTGCGAGATTGTCATAAACGGCAAAGACGGAAGCGGGAGTTGTATCCTTGGAGCCGAGACCGTATCTGCCGCCGACAACCTTGGCATCAACACCCTCTTCTCTGAGGGCTGTAACAACATCGAGATAGAGAGGCTCGCCGAGAGAGCCGGGTTCCTTTGTTCTGTCGAGAACGGCAATCTTCTTGACCGTCTTGGGCAGAGCCTTTGCGAGCTTGTCTGCACAGAAAGGACGATAAAGTCTTACCTTTACGAGACCGACCTTCTTGCCCTTTGCCATGAGGTAGTCGATAACCTCCTCGGCAACATCGCATACGGATCCCATGGCGATGATAACATTTTCAGCCTCGGGATGACCGTAGTAGTTGAAGAGCTTGTAGTTTGTGCCTATCTTCTTGTTTACTTTCTTCATGTATTCTTCCACGATAGCGGGGAGAGCATTGTAATAAGAGTTGCAAGCCTCTCTGTGCTGGAAGAATATATCGCCGTTTTCTGCGGAGCCGCGGAGAACGGGATGCTCGGGATTGAGAGCGCGTGCGCGGAATTCGGCAACGGCATCCTTATCAATCATATCTTCGAGGTCCTTGTAATCCCACTGCTCGATCTTCTGAATCTCGTGAGAGGTGCGGAAGCCGTCAAAGAAATGGATGAAAGGAACTCTGCCCTTGATAGTGGAAAGGTGAGCAACCGCGCCGAGGTCCATAACCTCCTGCGGGTTTGTGGAAGCGAGCATAGCGAAGCCTGTCTGACGGCAAGCATAAATATCGGAATGATCGCCGAAAATGTTGAGAGCATGAGAAGCTACACAGCGTGCGGAAACATGAATAACGCAGGGAAGAAGCTCGCCTGCAATCTTATACATATTCGGAATCATCAGGAGCAGACCCTGAGAAGCCGTGTATGTTGTAGTGAGAGCACCTGCCGCGAGAGAGCCGTGAACGGTACCTGCGGCACCTGCCTCGGACTGCATTTCGGTAACTCTGACATTTTCACCGAAAATGTTCTTGAGACCCGTAGCAGACCATGAGTCTGTCAGCTCAGCCATAACGCTGGAGGGCGTGATGGGGTAGATGGCTGCAACCTCGGTAAACGCATAAGAGACATGCGCCGCCGCGGTATTGCCATCCATGGAAATCTTTTTTCTTGCCATGTTTTTTTCCTCCGGAAATTTTTATAGATTATGAATATATATTACCACTTTCAAACGGAAAAGTAAATATATAGCGCGAAAAAAGTCTGTGCAATTTGAAATTTTTTTGCGAAAAAACATACATTTTCAGGTTAGCTTTGACTAACCTCGCGTGAAAACATCAAAATAAAATGACGGAAAGCTATTGACAGCGATTGTGCCTTCCGCTATAATAATCATGAACGAAAAATCCATATGAAAGAATGTGATATATAATGAAAGTTTTGCTTTCTGGAGGAGCGGGATATATAGGCTCGCATACCGCCATAGAGCTGCGCTCGGCAGGGCATGATGTCGTCATTGTCGACAACTTTTCAAACAGCAAGCCCGAGGTGCTCCGTCGCCTTGAAAAAATAACGGGAGCGCCCTTTGCTTTCCATTGCGCGGATGTCTGCGACAAGGCGGCGATGGATAAAATTTTTGCCGGGGAGAAGCCGGAGGCTATAATCCATTTTGCCGGCTACAAGGCTGTCGGAGAGAGCGTTGAAAAGCCGCTCGAATACTACAGAAACAATCTCGATTCCACTTTGAATTTGCTCGAGCTGATGAGAAAATACGGCGTGCACAATATCGTATTTTCCTCCTCGGCTACGGTTTACGGTGCGCCGGACAGCGTGCCGATAAACGAGAGTGCCGCCGTCGGCAGATGCACAAATCCCTACGGCTGGACAAAATATATGATAGAAATAATTCTCAAGGATGCCTGCCGCGCAGATCCTTCGCTTTCCGCCGTCCTGCTCCGCTATTTCAATCCTATCGGTGCACATGAGAGCGGGCTTATCGGCGAGGACCCGCAGGGCATACCGAACAATCTGATGCCTTATATCACGCAGGTGGCAAGCGGCAGGCTGGAGAAGCTCCATATTTTCGGCAATGACTACGATACGCCGGACGGCACGGGTGTGCGCGACTATATCCATGTTGTCGACCTTGCGCGCGGTCACGTCTGCGCGATAAAGTATGCCGCGGAGAACAAGGGTGCCGATGTGATAAACCTCGGCACGGGCAAGGGCTACAGCGTGCTTGAAATGGTAAAGACATTCAGCGAGGTTTCGGGCGTGAATATCCCCTATGAGATAAACGCACGCCGCGTGGGCGATATAGCCGAGTGCTATGCCGACCCGACCAAGGCAAAGGAAAAGCTCGGCTGGGTGGCGGAGAAGAATCTCCGCGATATGTGCCGCGATTCATGGCGCTGGCAGAAGAACAACCCGCACGGTTATGATGATTAAATGAAAAGGCGCTCCTCGGCGGAGCGCTTTTTTTCAAAAAAATCAAATTTTTCGGGAACCGAAAGCGAAAATCATACACTTCTTGAGCGAAAGGGGATGAAACAGGATGAAAACAGGTGAAAACCTCGCCGAGCTTCGCATACACGAGTTTGCCTCGGAATATTTCGGGCGGATATATTATTACTGCCTGAAAAAGACGGGCGGAGAGGCGGAAGCCGCCGAGCTTTCGCAGGAGACGGCGCTCGCCGTGATAGAGCAGCTACGCCGCGGCGCCTGCCCCGAGAGCTTTTCCGGTTGGGTCTGGCAGATAGTGCGCAATATCTACAGCCGCTGGGCAAAGCAGAAGCATGAGCGAAGCGAAAAATTCGATGGCGGCGATATTTCGGAATATGAGATAGCGGACGAAAGCGATTTCGTTTCCGATATCATAAAAAGAGAAGATATCGCGCTTATCCGCCGCGAGCTGGCTTTCATCCTTTCGGAATACAGAGATATTCTTGTCATGTACTATGTGCATGGCAGGCGTATTTCCGAGATAGCCGATAAAATGAATATCCCCGAAGGCACGGTCAAGACAAGACTTTTCCGTGCGAGACAAAAACTGAAAGAAGGTATGAATATGGCAAGAGAATTCGGAAAAAGAAGTTATAATCCCGAAGAGCTGAGCTTTTCGTCATCGGGAAATCAGCCGTCGGGGCTTCCGTGGAGCGCGGTGAGGAGAAAGATACCCGTAAATATCCTCTGCGAGGCAAATAACAATCCCTCTACTATCGAAGAACTGGCAATAGAACTCGGCATAGCCGTGCCTTATATGGAGGAAGAGGTTTCGCTTCTCGAAGAAAGCGAGCTTCTCCGCAAGATAGACGGCGATAAGTATATCACGAGCTTTTTCATCGCGCCGAAAGAGTGCAGAGAAGAGATAAACGCACTCTGCGAGGATTTCGCCTATGAAAATTACAAAAAATTATGGCAGGTGGCAAGCGATTTCGTAGCGGGGCACTATGCGGAGTTTATCGGCGAAAGCACCATGAGCGAGCAGGATGCGACGATGTTTTTCTTCATGAAGCTTGCAGACAAAGTGAAAGAGGCAAGCGACGGCACCGTATGGAACAGATTCAAGAGAAAAGACGGCGGCAACTGGGGATTTGTCGGATATGAGCAGGGCGCAAGACGCGGCAGAATAGATGCGTGCGGCTTCAGCGACAACGGAGCAATTATGCGCGATAACTGTAATAAGTTGGAATTGCGCGGCTATGTCAATGACGACGGCAGCTTCGGAAAGCAGATTTATAAAGATCACTGTTTTAATAGTGATTCAAAAGATTTAGCAGTAATCCGCGAGCTTGTGAAAAACGGATACAGCACAGAGGGCTTCACCGATTCACAAAAGAGTACACTTGATAGGTTCTGCGACAACGGCTACTTTGTAAAGGACGGCGACAGATACAAGCCGACAGTGCTTGTTTTCGAGGGAGATAAGCTGAGTGAACTTATGAATCTTATGATAGGCGAGCACAGGGAAGAATACGATGCTCTTATGGCGGCGATGAAAAAACTTCATGACGACGCGGTCGCCGTAATATCGAAATACAGCATGCCTTATTTCAAGGACGATTTCGATTATTATGTTTCCATGATGCTTTACAGGATGAGAGGCTGCGTCGCGGCTCTTGTAAAAGACAATGGACTTTACACCGGCGGAAACGGCGATTTCGGCTATTTCAGCTATACAAAATAAGGGCAGACAGCATTTAATACTCTTGTATAAAATCGGCAGAGGGCAGTCCCTCTGCCGATTTCTGCTTTCGCGGAGCTTGCGGCAAATTTTTGTTGACAAACAGTCGCGTTTGTGATATCATGATTGAGCATTATTTAAAAAAGAGGGATGAAAATGGGCACGATAGAGCTGATTCTGCTTTCGGTCGGACTTGCCATGGACGCATTCGCCGTTGCAATATGCAAAGGGCTGAATATGCGCAAAATGAACTATAAAAACGCGTTGATACTCGCGCTTTTTTTCGGAGGCTTTCAGGCGCTGATGCCGGCGATAGGCTACCTGCTCGGAAAACAGTTTGAAAAATACATAACATCCGTAGACCACTGGATAGCTTTCATCCTGCTCTCCATAATCGGTATACAGATGATAGCGGAATCTTTCAGAAAGGACGACGATAAAGAAGAGGACGCGGACAAGCTGAATCTGAAGGAATATTTCATGCTTGCCATCGCCACGAGCATAGACGCACTCGCCGTGGGCATTTCGCTTGCCTTCCTCAGCGTCAGCCTTGTGAAGTCCGTCAGCTTCATCGGTATCATAACATTTGCAATTTCCTTTGCGGGCGTTTTCATCGGAAACAAATTCGGTGCGCGCTTCAAAAGCAAGGCAGAATTTGCGGGCGGTGCGATACTTATACTCATCGCGCTGAAAATCCTGCTCGGGCATCTCGGAGTTATAAATTTCTGAAAATAATAAAAAACGACGCGGCGGCGTCGTTTTTTATTTGGGGGATAAAGGCAGAAAAATTGCGCTTTTGTATAATTATAGCCAATATACGGGTAATTGTCAATATAAATTTTGCGATTTATTATAATAATAGATAAAAAGCAAAAGAGGTGTTACGATGATTACCTACAGGAAGCTATGGGAGACAATGCGCGAAAAGGGAATATCGCAATACAGGCTCATCCATGAATACGGGATAAGCACGGGTCAGCTCGACAGGCTGAGAAAGAACGAAAATGTCAGCACATATACCCTGAATACGCTCTGCCGCATACTGAAATGCGATATCCCCGATATAATAGAATATACTCCCGACGACGAATAAAGACAAAATGCGCTGTTTTTTTTGTGTATGACACACAAGAAGCGGCGCATTTTTCTATGCAAAAACATGAATTTCCATATTGACTTTTGTCCGATTTCGTACTATAATGATGAGGCATCATAAATACACGGGAGATTTTTCATGAGAATACCTGCATCCGATGCGCTTCTGCGCTTCAATCATATAATGGGAGAAATAAATTCCGCCTACCACGAGGCGGCGCTGCACTTCGGCTTTTCCGACAGCGAATTTCAGATAATATATACGCTTTCCTGCGAGGGCGGGCGCTGCCTGCTCGGCGATATCTGCGCCTACTCCGGCATGAGCAAGCAGACGGTGAATTCCGCTCTGCGAAAGCTTGAGCGCGAGGGCATACTGACCCTCGAAAACTATGACGGCAAGAAGAAAACAGCGGTTTTTACCGAGCGCGGAAAGGCGCTCGCCGACGCTACCGCGGCGAAGATAATCGCCGAGGAAAACAGAATATATGACTGCTGGGGCAAGGAAAATACGGAGCTCTATCTGAATCTGACAAGAAACTATCTTGAGGAATTTCTGCTCGCCGTAAAGGAAATGGGGAAAACAAAATGAAAATATATTTATCGGATAAATTTACATACGGCAAGCTGCTCCGCTTTACCGCGCCGAGCATCATCATGATGATTTTCACATCGATATACGGCGTTGTGGACGGCTTTTTCGTTTCAAATTATGTCGGCAAAACGCCTTTCGCGGCGGTCAATTTCATCTATCCTTTTCTCATGATACTCGGCACGGTGGGCTTCATGTTCGGCACAGGCGGCAGTGCCATAGTGGCAAAGACCCTCGGCGAGAATAACGAAGAAAAGGCAAACCGCCTTTTTTCCTTTTTCGTATATATTTCCGTCGCGCTCGGCGCGGTCATCGCCGTACTTGCGTTCATTTTCATCCGTCCGATAGCGGCGGCACTGCATGCGGAGGGCGAACTGCTCGAAAACTGCGTGCTCTACGGCAGGATATTCATACTTGGACTGCCGATGTATGTTTTGCAGATGGAATTTCAGAGCTTTTTCGTAACGGCGGGAAAACCCGGACTCGGCTTTCTCTCCACAGTCGCGGGCGGGCTTACGAATATGATTTTCGATGCGCTTTTTATCGTCGTTTTCAAATGGGGACTGGCGGGTGCCGCGGCGGCGACTGTGATGGGGCAGTGCGTAGGCGGGATAATTCCGCTCGTCTATTTCTTCCGCCCGAATACGAGCCTGCTCCGCCTCGGAAAAACGAATTTTGACGGAGCGGCTCTGCTGAAAGCGACGACAAACGGCTCCTCCGAGCTTATGTCCAATATCTCGATGTCGCTCGTCAGTATGCTCTACAATGTCCAGCTTATCAAATATGCGGGCGAGGACGGCGTTTCCGCCTATGGCGTGCTGATGTATGTGAACCTCGTTTTCCTCGCGATTTTTATCGGCTATTCCATAGGCACTGCGCCTGTGATAGGCTATCATTACGGCGCGAAAAACCCTGCCGAGATAGGCAGTATACTGAAAAAAAGCTTTGTTATAATAGGCATTTCGTCGCTCGCCATGCTCGGCTTTTCCGAGGTGATGGCGGAACCGCTCTCGCGGATTTTCGTAGGCTATGACCCCGCGCTCTATGAAATGACGGTGCACGGCTTCCGCATATTCTCATTCCAGTTCCTTTTTGCGGGAGTGAGCATTTTCGCCTCGTCATTCTTTACGGCGCTGAGCAACGGCGGCGTTTCCGCTATGATTTCTTTCCTGCGTACACTCGTTTTCCAGACGGCGGCGATACTTATTCTTCCGCTTATCTGGAAGCTGGACGGCATATGGATTTCCATTGTCGCGGCGGAGCTTGTTTCGTTTGTCGTTTCGCTTATCTATATCGCGGCGAAGCGGAAAAAATACGGCTATTGACAAATATCTTAAGATATTTTTATATCAGTGTCTACAACAGCATAGACGAAGAGTCAGAAGAGGCTGAATCGGAAGAATAAAAAACAAAACCGCACTCAATTGCAGTGCGGTTTTCTTTATAAAAAGAATCCGAAGCGAAATTTGCCTCGGACTCTTTTTTATGAAAAGACTTTTTTTGCTTTAAGTACATTTGCAAGCTCGCCCGCCGTGCCGCAAAAGATGCTTCTGATATGCGGCAGGAGCAGGAAATCATCGGGGCGGAGCAGAGAAACACTTCTGCCAAAGCTTGCGGCGCCGCTTTTTTCGAGCACCTCGCCGACAAACTGCGAGCAGAAATAATATCCTTTTCGGCGGTGCGCTATGCCGAAGCGGCAGGCGACGCAACCGAGCAGGCTGTATCGGAAAAGCGAGTGGCTTTTCATCATGCGGCGCACTCTTGCCTGCGCCCTGTCGGCGGTTCTGTCCGAAACCTCAAGGCAGATGAGCCTGCAGAGCGATTCCCCGTGTTTTCCGAGAAAGCCGCTGTCAGGGCTCTCCGTGGTGAGCCCGCCCGGGAGAGGGAAGCGCTCGCGGAGCCTTGAAAAGCTGTAGAAAATCTCCGGCTCATCATCAAAAGCTATTGCGACATGAGTATACGTCGCCCTCGTGAAAAGCCCGATTATACGTGACGGCACCGATTTTGTTTTTGTGAGAAGAATATAGATATGCTTCATCGGCATCACTTGCCGGTGTCGCTTTGTGCCCGTATTTCGCTCAAGCTTTTTGCCTTGGTATGCACGATGGGCGACCATTCGACCTTCTTGAAAAGCGCCTGCACATTTATCGGGATATAGGTGAGCATGAAGATGGGGAAGGTGAAGGTATAGAGAATCTTCTTTACCGCGCTTGTATGAATTTTTTTCCACTCTGTGACGGTGGTTATCGCGCCGAGCGTCCAGAGGAGCAGATAGGTATTTACAAGCGTTTGCAGAATAGAGTGCACGGCTATCATTTCATCGGCACCCTTCAGTCCGCCGGCGATAATGAAAACGCTGTTTACGATAAGGCTTGTGAGAGTGATAACGACGGCGGGGAATATCGCCATGAACATATCATAGCAGGCAAAGCCGCGATGGCGGAAGATTCCGCAGAAAAGGTCTTTTCCGTAGTGGCGGAGCACCTGCAGAAAGCCCTTGGACCAGCGCAGACGCTGGCGCCATGACTGCCGGAAGCTCGTCGGCTGTTCATCAAAAAGCATTGCTTTTTCGCAGTAGCCGATTCTTTCCTTGTCGATGATGGTTTTTATTGTAAATTCAAGGTCCTCGGTGAGCAGGAAAAATTTCCAGCCGCCGTTATTTTCAAGTATCTCACGGCTGAACATAAAGCCTGTTCCGCCGATGGAGCTGCTTGTGCCGAGGCACATGCGTGAGCGGTTAAGATACTGCGATTCGCGCAGGAACCAAAGCCCGTAGCCTGCGGAGATCCAGTTGTCGCCGTAGTTTTTCGAGTTGCGGTAGCCCGTCACTATGCTGTAGCCCTGTGAGAATGTCTTATTCATTTCGGCGATGTAGTTTTCATCGAGGACATTGTCCGCATCGAAAACGAAATAGCCGTCAAAGGAGTCCCAGCCATAGTCCGCATTTATGCGGTCGAGCAGATATTCCATGGCATAGCCCTTGCCGACGCGCTCTTTATTGAAACGCTCGTACACAGTGGCGCCGAGGCTTCTCGCTATCTCGGCTGTCTTATCGGTGCAGTTGTCGGCAACGACAAAAACATTTACAAGAGAGCTGTCATATTTCTGATCCTTTATGCTCTCGATGAGATTTCCTATTACTACCTCCTCATTGCGCGCGGCAATGAGAACGGCATACTTATGGTCGGTGACGGGAGCCTTGCTCTTCTTCTTTGCGAAAAGCCACGGTACTATCACATAGAAAAACTGATAGCAGTAGCACAGGGTGAAAATTATCGCTATGATATAGTTTATATAGCTTAAAGTTTCCATTTTCTTGTCCTTTATTATTTGCCGCGGGAGGCACACGGAAATGTGCCTCCTTTTCGGCTTTATTTTTATTGTTTACCCGAAGAAAAGAGCTTTAGTCAGCACTTTCCGTGTTTTCGTTTTCTGCGATAAATGCCAGTATTTCGGCTACCAATCCGTCATAATCTATATCGAGGATTTTTGCCGTTTCACGGTTGAAGGGAACAAAGACTGATCTCAGTCTTTCTCTGGAAGGGTGCGTTTCAAGTTTGATATATGCGTTAATATCCACCCTTGCGATAGGGTCTTTACCTTCCTTTTCGTCTTCTTCTGTTGCGTATATCAGCGAGGAATTATGTTTTTTTGCATCGGGATTTTCGATGATATAATCGATGAGAGCCATCATGGAAAGTTTCTCTGAGGGAACATTTACCGAGAGATTTCTGCCGATGCTTTTGAAGTAGTCCTGATCGCTGTGATAATCGCCGCCCGGCGTACGGGCAACACCGTAAATATCACAGGTTATCATTATCTCGCGGCACTGATTATCGACTATTTCTTCAGCCGAGAAGGCGGGTGCATCGGGAAATTCCTTGCCGTTGTAGAGCTTCTTTATTGCCGCTTGGGTTTTTGCCATGTCGGAATAAATGGGGAGCGTTATGTTGTTGCCGTATCCGTCGATGCAGAAAGCGCTGTAGGCGGATTTCATGGAGAAGTCCACGTAGTCGAGCCCGTACATTTCTTTAAGCTCGGGCAGATATACATCGCGCAGGATATCGTCGAGCCCGCTGCTTCTGAATGTTCCGGAGACAAAACCTGTGGAACATGCGTAGACCTCGCAGGATTTAGAGAGAGAAATGAGCGCATCCTCTACGGTTGTCTTATTTTTCAGCTTTTCGATGAATCTTGCATCGTCCTCACTTATAAAGTCATAGTTGAAATAATTGCGCAGTGTAGAACCGAATACGGTATTTACTATTATAGCCGCATGGAACGAATTTGACAAGTAACCGTAGGTTGCATTATCGACGTCTTTTGTGTCTACAGAAGTATATGACTCTTCGTAACCGATATTTAAGTCGGTGTATTTTCTGTTTGATGCAATCTCCATGAGGCGCCTGATATCGTCCTTATCCGTGATGAGATATACGCGGCGCTTTCCGTATTCGTTTTCGTTATCGAACATGATTACCTCACGGCAGAAGCCGGAGGAAAGTTCAACGGGAGCTTTGCCCGAGCGCAGTATCATCGCGCTCATGATTATCAGGCAGACAAGAGCCACGCAGGCAAATGCGCGTATGCCCTTGAGAGCGCCGCGGCGAACCCCGCGATACATTATCATATTGAGCACTATATTGCATGCAAAGCCTATGAGCGCAAGGAGCAGGCACGAGATTATGATGCCGCCCGCGTTTCTCGCGCTGTTGTCTGCGAGCAGACATGCGACGATCGTCATTATTATAAATATGATGATGTATTTCACAGTCACCCTGATGCCGTTATATGTGAAGGCGTTGCCCGCGCGCTCACTCTTTAAGAAGATATTGAGCACAGAGGCGATTGTTATTATCACGGTCGCGCCGATGAGCACATAGAGCGAACCGAGGAATACTTTGCCGATTGACATATCCACAAGCGAGCCGAAGCGGGTATAGAGCGATATCGGCGAGGTGTTGAGTATATCGAGCAGAGTGGATTTTGCTATGCGCCAGCCGAATGTCATCTCAAAGATATTGCGCAGGCAGAAGCTGAGCGTATACGGGATGAAAAGCACTATCAGCGAGAATGCGACATGCACGGCTGTATTTCCGCATACGACGGCGGAAAATGTGAATACAGAGTAGTAGAGAATATAGAAAGCAAGCGTATAGACCGTTATCTTGAGCAGTTCCGCCATAAAGGAGGCATAAAGACTGCCGCAGTTACATGCGCCTATCACTGTGAAGATAAGCATCATTATAAGGAAAGGAACGGCAAAAAGAAGCAGCCCGAAGAGCGAATTTGAAAGGAAAAGCGCGTTTCTTGTGAGCGGGAGCTTATGCTCAAAATAGTTGCCTGCTTTGGTGTGCGTGTTTCTCCATGCGTATACCGACGAGAGAAGTGCCGCCGCCACAGCCGCACATGTAAAGAGAATCTGGGCGGATTCGTCCTGCAGCATCCCGAGCAGCAGTTTGCCGCGCTCGATGCCCACCGTGTAGCCCATGCCGGCGAGCACGAATATCGGTATTATCAGCGCAAGGCAGGAATAGAGCAGGAAGGAAGCCCAGTTTGACCTTGCCTTGCATATAAGAAATCTGCCCGCGCCGGAAAGTGAAAAACGGGAATCAGTTTTTGTCGAGGATTTCTGTGAAATCATATCCTTTTTCCTCCATTTCCGATATAAATACTTCCTCCAGCGTCAGCGGGAGAATCTCATAAAATTTCGGTGAGAGCGAGAGCACCTTTGCCTCTATTTCCTCGGCGCTTCCTCTTGCGATGAGCGTTATCACGCTGCCCGCGCGACGGAAATCCACTAAGCGCAGCGGAGCGAAGCTCGTAACATCGATGTCGGAGCCGGTCACTACCATCTGAACCTTTGAAATGCCGCACTTCATATCGTCTATGTCGCTCTCGAAAAGTATGCCGCCGCGGTGGATAAGCCCTACATGGTCGCATAGGTCCTCCAGCTCGCGGAGATTATGAGAGGCGATTATCGGGGTCATGCCGTTTTCGGCGACTTCCTCGCATATCAGCTTCTTCGCGAACTGACGCATGACGGGGTCGAGCCCATCGAAGGTTTCGTCGCAGAGCAGATAGCGCGGACGGCACGAAAGCCCGAGCAGAATATCCACCTGACGCTTCATTCCCTTTGAAAATGTTGAGAGCGAGCGCTTGCGGTCGACCTTGAACATTTCGCAGAGTTTTTCATATCGCCCGGAGTCGAATCTGTCGTATATCGAGCGATAGAAGCGCATCATATCGTCGGTATTTGCCCCCGGGAGCTTGTATTCGTCATCGGAAATATAGAAAATCTCTTTTTTGACGGCGTTGTTTTCGAAAACAGGTCTGCCGTCAAAGAGTATCTCGCCGCTGTCCGGCTTGAAGATGCCCGCCATGACGCGCAGCAGCGTGCTTTTTCCGGCGCCGTTGCTTCCGATGAGCCCGTAGATGGAGCCGCTTCCTATAGTGGCGCTCACATCGCAAAGCGAGAGCACCTCGTCATATGATTTGGTTATGTTTTTTATTTCAATCATCGGCTTTTCCTCCTGCTATCTCTTCTGCGAGAGCAATTATGCGTTTGCGACTAACGCCCATGGAAACTGCTTTTTTCATTTCTTCTGCGAGTGCTTCAAGCTGCTTTTCCGCCTGCTTCGTCCGCAGTTCAGCCACATCTCCGTTTACAAAGCGCCCTCTTCCCGGGACACTGCAGAGTATGCCGCGGTGCTCCAGCTCGGAAAAAGCCTTCTGCACCGTATTCGGATTTACGGAAAGTTCCGCCGCGAGGGCGCGCACCGAGGGCACGGCGCCGTCCGCTTCCATCGCGCCCGAGACCACGAGCTTTGTTATCCCGTCCACGAGTTGCTCGTATATCGGAGTCCTCGAACGCGGGTCTATCTGAATCATAATGCCTGCCTCCTTCAACTGTATTATTACTGTTAGTACAGTTATATCACAAAACTATTGCTTTGTCAATAGTTTTGGCAAAATTTAATTTCTGTTGCTTGGTTTTGTGAAAATATTTAATAATAATAATCATTACTGCTTGACAAATTAAGAAAAAGCTGTTATAATGAAGAAAAAACACGGGAGAAGATAAAATGAATATAACAAAAGACATAAAATACATCGGAGTAAATGACCACGAGGTTGACCTTTTTGAGGGGCAGTACCGCGTGCCGAACGGTATGGCTTATAATTCATATGTTATAATGGATAAGAAGATAGCCGTCATGGACACGGTGGATGCCGCCTTTGCGCATGAATGGCTTGATAATCTCGCCGAGGCGCTCGGAGAGAGAAGCCCCGATTTTCTCATAGTTCAGCATATGGAGCCCGACCACTCGGCAAATATCGCGAATTTCCTACGCGCCTACCCCGAGACGACAGTTGTTGCAAATGCTAAAGCTTTTGCCATGATGGATGCTTTCTTCGGTGAGGGACTATGCAAAAATAAGCTCACAGTGGAAAACGGCGAGTCGCTCTCGCTCGGCGAACATACGCTGACATTTGTTTTCGCGCCGATGGTGCACTGGCCAGAGGTCATGGTGACATACGACAGCCGCGATAAGGTGCTTTTCTCTGCGGACGGCTTCGGCAAGTTCGGCGCGCTTGATGCCGAGGAGCCTTGGGCGGACGAAGCGAGAAGATATTATATAGGAATAGTCGGCAAATACGGCGCACAGGTTCAGGCGCTTCTCAAAAAGGCGGGAACGCTCGATATCGATATTATCTGCCCGCTTCACGGTCCCGTGCTCTCGGAGAATCTTTCATATTATATAGACCTCTACAATACATGGTCGTCATACGGCGTAGAGAGCGAGGGCGTATGCATCGCGTATACCTCGGTTTACGGCAATACGAAAAAGGCGGCGCTTCTGCTCGCCGACGAGCTACGCGCCGGCGGTTGCCCGAATGTTGCCGTTCATGACCTTGCCCGCGGCGATATGTCGGCGGCTGTTGCCGATGCTTTCCGCTATGGCAAGCTTGTGCTCGCGACAACAACATATAATGCGGAAATCTTCCCGTTTATGCGCGAATTTATAAATCATCTGACGGAGCGCGGCTTCAAAAACCGCACAGTGGGACTTATCGAAAACGGTTCGTGGGCGCCGCTCGCCGCAAAGATAATGCGCGGTATGCTCGAGGGCTGTAAAAACATCACATGGCTTGACGGAGTTGTAACGGTGAAGTCCGCCATGACCGAAGCGAACAGGGAAGAGATAAGCAAGATGGCAGAGGAGCTTTGCCGCGAATATGCGGCGCTTTCTCCCGCGGCGGCAAACAAAAACGATATGAGCGCGCTTTTCCGCATAGGCTATGGTCTCTATGTAGTCACCTCGAATGACGGCAAGCACGACAACGGACTTATCGTAAATACCGTGACACAGGTTTCCGACAATCCGAACAGAATCGCCGTCAATATCAATAAGGCAAATTATTCATACCATGTGATAAAGCGCACGGGGATAATGAATGTAAACTGCCTCTCGACGGAAGCACCTTTCAAGGTTTTTGAGAAGTTCGGCTTCCAAAGCGGACGCAATGTAAATAAATTTGAGGGTTGCACGCCCGCACGCTCGGATAACGGACTTGTCATATTGCCACACTATATAAACGCCGCTTTCTCACTCAAAGTTGAGGATTATGTCGACCTCGGCTCGCACGGAATGTTTATCTGCTCTGTGACGGAGGCGCGCGTGATGAGCGATAAGCCGACGATGACTTATGATTACTACCACAAAAATGTGAAGCCCAAACCCGAAACAGAGGGGAAGAAAGGCTATGTCTGCAAGGTCTGCGGTTATGTCTACGAGGGCGAGGAGCTTCCCGCAGACTATATCTGCCCGCTTTGCAAGCATGGTGCAGCTGATTTCGAGCCGATAAAGTAATATAAATAGTGAAAAGCAACTCCCTCGGCATCGCCGAGGGAGTTTGGTCTGTCGAAAAATTCTAAATTCAAAAAGTAGTTTTGCTAATGTGCAGAAATAGCAAAAAAGAAAGCCTTCCCCAGTGGGGAATTGACCGATTTGCGAAGCAAACGCGGTC
>CAJKRH010000022.1 GCA_905202255.1 uncultured Ruminococcus sp. | reverse complement strand
TTCGGAAGGAGGACGGCGCGAGTCCTCCTTGCTGACTTTTGGTACTTTTGGTCATACAAAAGTACAACAAAACAAAAGCAAACCACAATAAAGCAAACCACTACAGAAAAAATTACCCTGCACATTTCATAAACACAACAAAGGAGGAACTCCTATGGCTGAAAACGAAAGAAAGAAAAGAATCCTCATCGTCGAGGATGAGAAGCGGATTTCTCAGCTTCTTGAGGTCAATCTGATGATGGCGGGCTACGAATGCGAAACCGCAGGCGACGGCGAGCTCGGACTCCGGCGTGCGCTGGAGGGCGATTTTGACCTGATACTGCTCGACCTCATGCTCCCGAAAAGGGACGGCTTTTCCGTTTGCCGCGAGGTGCGCAAAACGCTTGCCACGCCTATAATCATGGTCACGGCAAAGGAAGACGAGATAGACAAGGTCATGGGGCTTGACCTCGGTGCCGACGACTATGTTACAAAGCCTTTTTCCATCAAGGTACTGCTGGCGAGAATCAAGGCAAATATCCGCCGCAGCTCGGGCGAATTTGTCGATGTGAAAAAGGCGGACGAGGGCGATAAGGATGCGGATAAAATAGTTATCCGCGAGCTTGTGATAGACAATAAAAACTTCACCGTGAAAAAAGGCGACCGCGAGATAGAACTCTCCAATAAAGAATACGAGGTGCTCCTTTTCCTTGCGCGCAATGCGGGACAGATTTTCACAAGAGAAGAACTGCTCAATAAGGTCTGGGGTTATGACGGCTTTCTCGGCGACCTGCGCACGGTGGATGTCACGATGTCGCGCCTGCGCTCGAAAATAGAGGATGTTCCCGCCGAGCCGGAATATATTCTCACAAAAAGAACAAAGGGGTATTACATACCCAACTGACGGGAGAAGCAAATGTATAAGAATCTGCATTTCAAGATAATTCTTATCCTTGCCATATTTACGATAACGCTCATGTCTGTCATCGGTGCGGTGCTTATCGGAAGCGCCTTCAATTTTTACAGCAATGATTTCATGACGCAGATGGAGCAGGCTTTCGATGCAGACGGAAATCTCGTTTCCGAGCTTCGCTCGGCTTTTGACTTAAGCGACTATGCCGCGAGACAAAACGAGATACTCAAAGCCTATTCGGGTGTGCTCGGAATAGATAAATACAGAGATTATTTTATCCTCGATACAAACGGCGATTTCCTTTTCGGCTCGGTGGCGGACAGTGCCGAGGCAATGGAAAAAACGCCGAATATCATTTCCGCTATGTCCGGCAAAACAGGTGCGCAGAAGCATCTGCGGACAAGCTATATTGATTATGCCACGAGAATAGAGAGCGGCGACGGGAAAAATGCCGTCATCGTCTGCGTCAAGGACAGTCAGGAGGATGTGCGTTCGCTCTCCGTGATGATTTTCCGTATCACGGTGCAGGCGATGTTCTTCGGAATGCTGGCGGCTATCGTGCTGTCATTCTTCCTTGCCAAGGCGATAGCGGAGCCGATACGCACGCTCACCGTAGGCGCGCAGAGAATAGCCGAGGGTGAATTTGACAAATCCGTCGATGTCAAGTCAAATGACGAGATAGGCGCGCTCTCCGAAACTTTCAACTATATGAAAGATGTGCTCAAAGGCACGCTCGACGAGATTTCGGGCGAGCGCAGGAAATTCGAAACGCTCTTCCTTTATCTCAACGATGCCGTCATAGCCTTTGACAGCTTCGGTTCGCTCATGCATATCAACAAAATGGCAAAGAAGCTCTTCCATTTTGTTACGCCTGAGGGAGAACGCTTCCTTGAATTTTTCAATTTCACGCAGATGGTGCGTATGCTGAATATAGATTACCGCAGGATAGCCGACGAATATAAGGCGAGCGGCAATTACAGCATGCACGATGTCATATATGACGGCAAAGCGCTCGATATCATGTTTGCCGATTTCCGCTATACCGAGGCAAATACCGAGAGCCACGGTATCATGTGTGTTATCCACGATATCACCGAGCGATATGAGCTTGACAAATCCCGCAGGGAATTTGTCGCCGATGTTTCGCATGAGCTTCGCACGCCGATACAGTGTATACGCGGCGCGGCGGAAACCGTGCTGGAATGTCCGACGCTGCCTGCCGAAATGCGCGATGATTTTCTGCGCATGGCGATAGATGAATGCGACAGAATGACGAGAATCGTCGGCGACCTGCTCGTGCTTTCCCGCCTTGATAACCGCCGCACGCAGTGGAAGATAGAGACATTTGCCGTTGACGAATTTCTCTCCCGCATGCACGATATCATGGCAGGCGAAGCGGCGGCGCGCGAACATACGCTTGTTTTCGATTGCGAGCCGAATATCCCGCCTGTCACCGCCGATAAGGAAAAACTTCAGCAGGCGCTGATAAATGTCATTTCAAATTCCGTCAAATATACGAAAAACGGCGGCACGATAGCCGTTTCGGCGAAAGCCGAGCAAAACGGCGTGCTGATAAATGTCCGCGATAACGGCATGGGTATCCCCGCAGAGGATATCCCGCGGCTTTTCGAGCGATTCTACCGCGTGGAAAAGGCGAGAACAAGCGATGCGGGCGGCACGGGACTCGGTCTTGCCATCACAAAAGAGATAGTCGATGCCCACGGCGGGCAGATATGGGTCGAGAGCGAGCTCGGCAAAGGTACCTCGACATGGATTCGCATTCCGTATGAATGCCGACTTGCCGAGGGCGAAGGCGGCAAAGCGGAATAAGCTTGCCATGATAAAAACGCAAAGGAGATGAGCGCATGAAGCTGAAGGAAATAATCAAAACAGTTGCCGTATGTGTACTTACGGTATCGCTCACATGCCTTTGCGTCGTATATATGCTGCTCTATCAGCAGTCGGACAATGCGGCTTTCACGCGCGATGATTATCTCAAGATAAAGAGAGAAAATACGCAGTACAGCTATACGGAGCATTACAGAACCTCGTTTGTCATTCCCGAGGAGATAGTGCTCGCCTGCGAGGGCGAGGGAAAATATCTGCTCATGGCGGAGAAAGGTACCTCTTCTGCGGCGGACGAAATCTCAGGGAAATATTTTCAGGGGCTTTTTTCCGAGAGCGCAAACTCAAAAACGCTCTCGGCAGAGGACGGAAGGGCACTTTTTGCCCGTCTCTGCGGCACGGAAACATATATCTATATGAAATATCATACAGAGCTTCCGCGCTCGGTGATATACAAGCTTTCCGATACTTCCCGCATGAGCGGGAAGATAAGCTCGGAGGGCATATATGAGCTTTTCATCTTTGCTGTGGCACCCTATCTGCCGGTGACCTCGGCGGAGATGGGACTCGATGCCTACAGCTCCTATCTCTGTGCCGTCACGCGCGACCTCTCGGGAGTATACAGGGTTTTCTATTACACATATAAGCCCGAGATAGGAGACGAACTCGTCTTTAACAAAAAAATATTTTCGGCATATAGTGACTATGAAAAAATAACCGATTTCGACTTCCTTTCCACGACCGACCTTTACCATGGCATGGGCGTTTCGGGAGAGCGGAATATCGGCACGGTGCTTGTTTTCAGAAAGAGCCTTCCTCTCTCGCGCATGAAGCGCTATTCCGGCTATGACAATCTGCTCGCCGAGGAAAATACGGAGCGCCTGCTCCGCGCTTTCTCCATGAATGCGGGTAAGATTTCGCTCCATACGGACGAAAACGGCACATATACCTATTATGAAGAGGGAAAAACCCTCTCTCTCTCGGCGGACGGCGAATGCCTTTTCACCGTCACCTCGCGGGAATATGCGCCGAGCCTTGCCTTTTCGGGCGCGGATGCCGAGCCGCTCGATTATATCGGGGCAACGGCAAGCTTCCTCTCCTCGCTCCCGCTTTTCTCGGATAATATACTCATGCCGGATGTGTCGCTCACGCTCTCCGAGGTCACCCTCGGAAAGGGCTATGCGCGCATATCCTACGGCTTTCTCTATAATAATGTCCCCGTTATCATAAACGGGCGCAATATTGCCGCTTCATTTGAGATATATGACGGCGCCGTGACCGAATGCCGACTGGAATTCATCACGCTTTCGGGCTGGGGAGAGGCGCTTGCCCTCTCGGAAAACAGGCTCGATATCATGACCCTGCTCATCTCCTCCGCGGGAGATTTCGATATCTCGGCGGCTTATGCTTTCGATGACGAAAATTTCGCCGCGGGCATATGGTTTTCGCGCTTTGCCGCCGAAAAGAGAGAGGAGGCGGGAGAATGAAATGGAAAAATCTCAAGAGCTTTGCCATAGCCGTGCTTTTGGTGCTTAATGCGGTTTTCGGCGTGCTTGTGTATATACGCTACACGGATGAAAACTACTATGACAAAGAGCTTATCGAAAATATGACAACCCTGCTCTCTGAGAGCGATATCGTGCTCGCGGGGAACGCTCTCTCGGATAAGATAGTCAAGCTGAATGTTCTCGTGGGCACTGTTTCCGCCGCGAAAACGGCTGAAGCGCTCACTCTGATGAGCGGCGCCGCTCCCGAAAGCGAGAGCGATGCGCTCGTCTGCCGCGCGGGAAACGCCGTGTATTCCCATGACGGGAAAAATGCTTTCTCCTATAGGAGAAGCGATATTTCCGAGCCGGATGCCACGGGCGCCGTTTCCGTTGCGAATGCCGATGAAGAGGGCAGACGCGCGGCGGACGCCGTATGGAAATTTCTCTCGCTTGACAAAATCTTCACGGGAGAGGGAAAATACAAAAGCAAACTCATCTGCCGCGATATACGCTACAGCCCCTCGGGCGGCTTCTTTGCGGCGGAACTCGCGCTCTGCACGGGCGGGCTTGAGACAGACAATGTCCTCACCGCTTATCTGCGCGACGGCGTTCCGCTCATGATAGAGGGAAACCTGCCGCTTTCCGTGCCGGAGAGTGCCATGGCGGTTCAGGAGATAGGCGTGCTCACGGTGCTCCTCGATGAAAAGGCGTATGTCGATACGCTCCCCGTGAAAAAAACGCGCATATTATCGCAGATTTCTTATTCATATATCACATGGTTTGATATGAACGGCAAATTTTATTTCACGCCGATATGCGAGCTCCGCTATGAGAGCGGAGAACTCTCCCGCTATGATATGATAACGGGAGAACGCCTCTGATACCGCATGAGGCAAAAATTTCTCGGAAAGGTTATTTTGTAATGGAGAAAATCGTTATAGACGGCGGAAACGCCCTGCACGGAAGAATAGAGGTAAGCGGCATGAAGAATGCCGCCGTGCCGATAATATTTGCCTGCGTTGCCGTGGGTGATGTCTGCATCATCGAAAATCTTCCTCATATAAGCGATGTGGAAACATCGCTCGAGATACTTTCGTCGATAGGCGTGCGTGTGCGCTATCTCGCCGAAAACAGCGTGGAGATAGACGCGCGCGATGTTTCGCCCTCTTCCGCTCCGTGCGACCTCGTGAAGAAAATGCGCGGCTCGTATTATCTCATCGGAGCCATGCTCGGGCGCTTCGGCAGCGTCATGGTCGGGCTTCCCGGCGGATGCGACCTCGGCGCGCGCCCGATAGACCAGCATATCAAGGCTTTTGAGGCGCTGGGCGCGGAGGTTACCGTAGACGGCGGCTTTATCGATGCGCAGACCAAAAACGGCATAACGGGCGCGGGCATTTACTTTGACTGCGTGACCGTCGGCGGCACGATAAATACTATCCTCGCTGCCGTGCGTGCCAAGGGAACAACCGTCATCGAAAATGCGGCAAGAGAGCCGCATGTCGTCGATGTGGCAAACTTCCTCAATTTTTGCGGTGCGAGTATCACGGGCGCGGGCACGGACACGATAAAGATAAAGGGCACGGATGACCTGCGCGGTTGCACATATGCCATCATCCCCGATATGATAGAGGCGGGCACATTTATGATAGCGGCGGCGGCAACGCGCGGCAGACTCTATATCAATAATGTTATCCCCAAGCATCTCGATGCCATCTCGGCAAAGCTTGTGGAAATGGGCGTTTCCGTCGAGGAATTTGACGATGCCGTTCTTGTCTCGCACAAGGGCGAGCTTTCCCCCGTGACGATAAAAACCATTCCCTATCCTGGCTTCCCGACCGATATGAATCCGCAGGCGGCGGTGCTTCTCTGCCTTGCAAACGGCACGAGCCGACTGCATGAGACTATATATGAAAACCGCTTCCGCTATGTAGAGGAGCTGAAGCGCATGGGCGCGAATATCAAGGTGGAAAAGAGCATCGCCACGATAACAGGCATCGACCATCTTGAGGCTTCCACCGTGCGCGCCGTGGATTTGCGTGCAGGTGTTGCCATGGTCATCGCGGGACTTGCCGCGCGCGGCAGGACAGAAATAGATGATATCTATCATATAGAGCGCGGATATGACAACATAACAAGCAAATTCAAGGCGGTCGGCGCAAATATACATAAGGTCGTGATACCCGACCCGTTCGTTACCATCTGAAAAAAAGAAAAGGACTGCAAAAATGAGGGAAATAAGCGTATTTGATATTATCGGACCTATAATGATAGGTCCCTCCAGCTCGCATACGGCAGGTGCGCTTCGCATAGCGCAGACAGCACGCAAAATAGCGGGCGGCAATGTAAAGGCGGTCACTTTCCGCCTCTATAACTCCTTTGCCAAAACATATGCGGGGCACGGCACCGACCGCGCGCTTGTGGCGGGTATGCTCGGCTTCGATACGGGCGACTACCGCATAAGGGATTCGTTTAAACTGGCAAGAGAAGCGGGGCTTGATTTCCGCTTCGATATCTGCGAGGAAAATATGCCGGAACTGCATCCCAATACCGTCGATATCACGATGACGGGCGAAAACGGCGAGGTGACAAGCGTGCGCGGCTGTTCCGTCGGCGGCGGCAATATCAAAATAGTGATGATAAATTCCGTAGCGATAGAGTTTACGGGAGAATACAATGCGCTTTTCATTTCGCAATACGATAAGCCGGGCGTGCTTGCGGATATCTGCTCCGTGCTTGAGGAAAAGGAGATAAATGTCGCATATATGCGTGTTTATCGTGAGGAAAAGGGCACAAATGCTTATTCTGTCATAGAAATAGACGGCTCGGCGGATGAGAGCGTTATCGAAAAGCTCAGGCGGCTCGATAATATCCGCTCGGTAAAATACCTTACGGCGGAGGCGGAAAAATGAATTTTATCAATGCAAAAACGCTGATTGAAATATGCGAAAATGAAAATATAAAGATTTCCGAGGCGATGCTGCGTCGCGAGACGGAAATTTCGGGTGAGAGCCGCGAAAATATCGTCGCGAGGATGAAGCGTTCGCTTGATGTGATGCGCGAAAGCGTTGCCGAAGCGGGAAATAACAAGAGAGAAATGCTCGGCGGCTTCATCGGCGGAGAAAGTGCCGCCATGCTCCGCCGCATAAGGAAAAAAGGCTCTGTGGCAGGGCTTTCTTCGCTTGCTTCGGCTTATGCAATGGGAGTGCTTGAGGTCAATGCCTCGATGGGCAGGATAGTAGCGGCACCGACGGCAGGCGCTTCCGGTGTGCTTCCGGGAATACTTGTCGCTTCGGCGGAAATATACGGCTTTTCCGATGATGAGCTGACGGCGGCGCTCTTCAATGCGGGCGCGATAGGATATATCACGGCGAGAAATGCGAGCATTTCGGGCGCGGAGGGCGGCTGTCAGGCAGAGGTGGGAACAGCTTCGGCTATGGCGGCATCAGCTCTTTGTGAGCTTTTCGGCGGCACGCCGAGAGAATGTCTCTCCGCCGCGGGTGATGCGATAGCAAATATTCTCGGGCTTGTCTGCGACCCTATCTGCGGGCTTGTGGAGGCGCCTTGACAGAAAAGAAACGCCATGGGCGTTTCAAACGCGGTGATATGCGCCGAGATTGCACTTGCCACAGGCGGTAAAACGCTTGTGCCTTTTGATGAGGTGACAGAAGCGATGCTCAGTGTAGGGAAGAGCATACCGTATCAGCTCCGCGAAACTGCGCTTGGCGGCATGGCGGCGGCGAAAAGTGTGAGGGATTGCAAGCCCAAATGTGCGGGGTGTGAGCGGGGATGCTGAAAAAGTGCAGACCGAAAAAGTGAAGGGGTGTGTATTTTTAATAGGCTAAGAGATCTATTAAGGACTGAATTTTTTAGTAATATCAACTCAAAATTAAGGAAGGAAATCCGCTCGCGGATTTCCTTCCTTATATTTTTGTCGCTTTTTTGGAAGTATAATGTGATATTTACGCACGGGAATATTTATATGTATCGCAACGGTCGTAAGGATACTTGCTTTTCCCATTTTGCACACAGACTTTCGATTCCACACGGAAATATTTGCAGTTTCCACAGCATTCCACCCTGTCTCTCTGAAATTCTGCTGCTACGCATTCCTTGTCCGGATATACAGAATATCCTTTATATCCGCATTTTCTGTCTGCAATCCTATAATATTTGCATTCATAGCATTTTCCCATAAGTTTTTTCTCCTTTCAAAGTTTTTCCATTATATATTTTTATACATAATATGGATCTGTTTTCTGAAGAAGTAGCAGAAGATCGATTATAACACCTATGCCAAACACTCCACAAGTAAGTAGATATAATACTCCAATTACATTTTTTCCTTCATAAAATTTATGCACACCGAAACATCCCAAAAACAAACATAGCAAAAATGCGACCCATTTTCTTTTTTCGATTTTTCCGGCGTGGTTATTGTCTGCGTTTGTGTAGGTGTTGTTTGTGTAGGCGTGGTCATTGTTTGGTTTTTTTACCGTTTTTTTATTGAGATATTTTTCCATACCTGCGGTATCGACCCAATCATCATTTCGCATTACTTTTATAAAATCGGAAATAAAAAGCTGACCGCGTTCATCTTCAAAATATGATGGTGATAAGAAAAATGCATCCATCCTTTCTGCAACACACAACGGATTTGCTTTCACATCATCGCCGAGCGCTTTTAGTGTAATACTCAAAGTACGCTCTTGCACGCACGAAACAAAGGCTGCAACCGCTTGAAAATATGGTGACACGCATTTTTTTGCGGTATTATAAAAAAGAGACTGTTCTTCTTTTTCTGCGTCTTCTGTCGCAAAGAACGGACACTCAAAAATCCAACTGCTTTTGATATTGGAATTTTCATTGGACGCACAGTAATGTATCACTGCAATTATATCGTCTTCTAATTTTGGGTTTGCATCGATGACTGTTTCAAGAATATTCCATTTTGATCCCGGCAGTCCGTTTTCGTTTTTGGGGGGAGAAAGGTGCAAAAGCTCTGCCGACCTAATAGCTTTCTGGAGTGCATTATCTTCCGTTTTTATGGCATGAAGTATTACTTTGAGTGCTATCAAATACTGATATTCGGAAAAAGTCTTCGCAGATACATCACTGATGCGGAAGGTATCTTCTGCATTGTATGTACGCTCACCTGTATATTTTATGTCATCGGGCGTAGCATGACGATATCTTTCTTTGGAACCAGACCACAACAGTGAAGCCTTGAAGTAAATATCATTGAGCTTGAAGTTGGTCTCCAATGAAGTTCTCAAAGGTTTTATCAGTGTATTGCGGTTGTTTGGATCTTTCAGGTACTCTTGGGCTTGTTCATAAGAGAAGCCTTTATTCACAATAAAGTCTGTGTTGAGACAATTGTCGATACTGCTGTTTGTTGCATCTATGGCTTCGTTGAGCACATTACAGGCAGGAATAATAAAATTGTCCATTTCGTATTTATCGCAGAAGCTTTTTGTTTCGGGGAAAATTTTGCACAATTTGTAAAACGAGGACAGAATCCAACTGCTATTATCACTGCGTGATTCATACCATTTGTCGAATGAAAGACCTTCTGTGAAATAAAAACTATTCAGTAGTTCTTCTATGCTTATATTGTATGTGTTTACCATATAGCATGCTCTTCTGATTACCGATGATTCATATTTTTCGATACCTGTCATTTTCGAACCTTCCTTTAAAATAATACTCATTTTTCAATGGCAATACTATTTTACAACATAATCTTCCAAAAGTCAACTCAAAAGAGTTAATTTTTTTGAAAAAAATAGGATATTATATATTATAGATAAGTATTAAGGTGGAGATAAAACGGTGCAAATTGGAGATGCTGTAAAAAACAGAATAATTGAGCTGTGCAATGAGCGCAATATTACAATAAATAAGCTCTCGACAATTTGCGGAATAACGCAATCCACGCTCAATAATATAATAAGCGGAAGAAATCACAGCGTTACCGTGGCAACTGTGAAAAAAATCTGTGATGGGCTTGATATTTCGGTTGTCGATTTTTTCACTTCGCCTGTTTTCGATAATATGGAGCAGGAAATAAAATAGTATATCCTAAAAAATCAAGGCAGGAAATCCGAGGATTTCCTGCCTTATATTTTCGCCTTTATAACTTCAGCGCACCATATACCAAAGCTTTCGCTTCACTAAACTTCAGCGTACCATATACCAAAGCTTTCGCTTCACTTAACTTCAGCGCACCATATACTAAAGTTTCTTTTGCCTACTTTTCTTTTCAAAGAAAAGTACGGTCAAAGAAAAGTAGGTTATTTCATTGCTTCTTCAACAGCAACGGCAACAGCAACGGTAGCACCGACCATCGGGTTGTTGCCCATACCGATAAGTCCCATCATTTCAACATGCGCGGGAACAGAGGAAGAACCTGCAAACTGAGCGTCGCTGTGCATTCTGCCCATTGTATCCGTCATACCGTAGCTGGAAGGACCTGCTGCCATATTGTCGGGATGAAGTGTTCTGCCTGTACCGCCGCCGGAAGCAACGGAGAAATACTTCTTGCCGTTTTCTACGCACCATTTCTTGTATGTGCCGGCAACGGGATGCTGGAAACGAGTCGGGTTTGTGGAGTTACCTGTGATGGAAACGCCGACATTCTCAAGCTTCATTATAGCAACACCCTCGGGAACATTGTCTGCGCCATAGCATTTTACAGCCGCGCGGGGACCCTTGGAATAAGCTGTTTCGGAAACAACCTTTACGGTTTCCGTATAGGGGTCAAACTCGGTCTTTACATAAGTGAAGCCGTTGATTCTCGAAATGATGAAAGCGGCATCCTTGCCGAGACCGTTGAGTATAACGCGCAGGGGCTTTACACGAACCTTGTTTGCATTGAGAGCTATCTTGATAGCGCCTTCTGCTGCGGCAAAGGATTCATGACCTGCGAGGAAGCAGAAGCATTCCGTCTCCTCGGAAAGAAGCATCTTGCCGAGATTACCGTGACCGAGACCGACCTTGCGGTTTTCCGCAACGGAACCGGGAATACAGAAAGCCTGGAGTCCGATACCGATAGCGGCGGAAGCATCAGCTGCCTTTTTGCAACCTGTCCTGATAGCGATAGCGGCGCCTACAGTGTAAGCCCATATAGCGTTTTCAAAACAGATAGGCTGAGTTTCTCTTACTATTTTATCGCAATCTATACCTGCGGCAAGTGTGATTTCCTTGCATTCCTCGATAGACTTGATACCGTAATTTGCGAGAACGCCGTTGATTTTATCAACTCTTCTCTCATATCCTTCAAATAATGCCATCTTGCTCCGCCTCCTTACTCTTTTCTCGGGTCGATATACTTGGCAGCTTCGGCAAATCTGCCGTAGGTGCCCTTGGACTTTTCATATGCTTCATTAGGCTCCATGCCCTTCTTGATGAAGTCTGTCATCTTGCCGAGAGAAACGAACTCATAGCCGATAACCTGATTGTCCTCATCGAGAGCCATTCTTGTGCAGTAGCCTTCCGTCATCTCAAGATAACGAACGCCCTTTGCCTTTGTGCCGTACATGGTACCTACCATGGAGCGTGCGCCCTTGCCGAGATCTTCCATACCTGCGCCGACTACGAGACCGCCCTCGGAGAAAGCGGACTGTGTGCGTCCGTATACTATCTGGAGGAAAAGCTCTCTCATAGCGGTATTGATGGCGTCACATACAAGGTCTGTATTGAGAGCCTCGAGGATTGTTTTGCCGGGAAGGATTTCAGCTGCCATGGCGGCGGAGTGAGTCATACCGGAGCAACCTACAGTCTCTACGAGAGCCTCTTCGATAACGCCGTTTTTGACATTGAGCGAGAGCTTGCAGGCGCCCTGCTGAGGTGCGCACCAGCCCACACCGTGAGTATAGCCGGAAATATCGGTGATCTGCTTAGCCTGAACCCATTTGCCCTCTTCGGGAAGGGGTGCGGGACCATGGTCGGGACCTTTGGCTACACAGCACATGGAATCTACTTCCGTTGAATATACAATATTCTTGTCTTCCATTTGTTTATTCTCCTTGTTTTGATTTTCTTATTTTACTATCTTGCCGTAGCAGGTGCCGAATGCGCAGGCGGCATTCGATTCATCGGTATCGATGTGCATGGCGGGAGCGAACTTGTCGCTTACGCGGATTACAACATCGCCGAAAACGAGACTGCGCTCGGTATCGAGAGCAACGCTTACGATTTCCTTGTCGGCAACGCCGAGGTCGGCGGCAGCTTCGGGCGTGAGATGAATATGACGCTTTGCGGCGATAACACCTTCGCTTATTTCATATTCTCCTGCGGGACCTACGAGCTTGCAGCCGGCAGAGCCTGCAACATCGCCCGATTCGCGAACAGGCGCACAAACACCGAGAGTTCTGGCATCCGTGAGTGATACCTCAACCTGACAAGCCTTTCTTTCCGGACCGAGGATTATAACATTTGCAATCTCCTTTTTGGGACCCACAACGGTTACTCTCTCCTCGCAGGCATACTGACCGGGCTGACTGAGGGGTTTCTTTACAGTGAGCTTATAGCCCTTGCCGAAAAGTGCCTCCACAGCCTCTGTTGTAAGATGAACATGTCTTGCCGAGGTTTCAACCAAAATTTTATTTTCCATAGAATTTATCCTTTCCGCGTCCGTGCGACGCTGATTTGGGTTCTCACCCGTTTTGCGGGCAATTTACCTATATATTATAAAACAATTCACGGCAAAAGTAAATGACTAAAATCAAATTTTTTTGCAAAAATCGCAAGAATTGTTCTTTTTCCTGAAAAGCGGCGCCATACTTGGGAATAATCAAAGCAAAATCAATGAAAAAAGCGAGGGAAATTTCATGTCGGAGGACAAAAAAGAGACAAAAGAAGTCACAACTGATGAGAAAATAGAAGAAAACGGCTCGGTGGTGACGAAAAACGGCGATTTTACATTACATTGCATAACGATAATCGGACAGATAGAGGGGCATTACGAACTGACGGGCGGCGGCAAAGCGACAAAATACGAGCATATATTGCCACTGCTCGTTGCCGTCGAGGAGAGCGAGGCGGTGGACGGACTGCTTGTGCTGATAAATACCGTCGGCGGTGATGTGGAGGCGGGGCTTGCCATAGCCGAGCTTCTCTCGGGAATGAGCAAGCCGACGGCTTCGCTTGTGCTCGGCGGCGGGCATTCCATAGGCGTACCGATTGCGGTTTCATGCAGGAGGTCGTTTATCGTGCCGAGCGCGACGATGACGCTTCATCCCGTCCGCATAAACGGCACGGTGCTCGGCGTACCGCAGGCTTTTGAAAATCTTTCCCGTATGCAGGAGCGGGTGACGAATTTCATAGTTTCACATTCCCGCATCGAGCGGGAGGTGCTCACGCGACTGCTCATGAATACGGACGAGCTTTCCACGGATATGGGGACGGTGATAGACGGGGCGCGCGCGGCAGAGCTGGGACTTATCGACGAGGTCGGAGGGCTCAGCGAGGCGATAGCTTTTCTGCGTTCGCAGGCAAAAGGGAAGCGCACCGAAAATGCGGAAAAGGCAGGTGAAGCAAGATGAAAAGAACGGGCGGAAAATTCCGCTTTCCGTCGCCGTATGCGCGGTTTGACGGGAAAATCGGTCATTTCGGCAAGAGCACGGTGATGTTTCTTTTCGGCGGCTTCGGCTATGGGCTTATTGAGGTGCTCTGGCGCGACAGAACACACTGGAGCATGGTGCTTTGCGGCGGGATTTGTTTTCTGGCAATGCATCTTGTGAATACGGGAATGAGGCGGCACAGCATTTTCCTGCGTGCTTTTGTCTGCATGCTGTGTATAACCGCCGTGGAATTTGCCGTCGGCTGCATAGTCAATATCGGTCTGCATCTCGATATATGGGATTATTCGGAAATGAAATTTCAGCTTCTCGGGCAGGTATGCCTGCTCTATTCGTTCTTCTGGTATCTGCTTTCCCTCGCGGTTTCTGCCGGCAGTAATTTCGCCGCGCGGATTTCGGGAAATGCCGCGACGCAAACACGATGATACTGGCTTCATATGCGAGAAAAAGGACGCATACCGTATCGCACATGTAAGGGGAAGGCGGAGAAAAAGGGAAAATGCGTAATTTTGCCGCCGTCGGCTTTTTTTTGGAAAAATATCACAAATTTTTTTAAGAGGATTGACAAATCTCCGGCGGCTATGATAAAATATAATACACGGGAGAACCGGATCAGATTAATAAGGAGGACTAATGTCAATATGAAAAACTTTTTTGCGTTTATAGGCGCGATTGTATTTATCGCGGCACTGGTGTTTGTGGGTATTTTTCTTTACAACAAGTATGCAAAGACCGACGACGGCGAGTTCGAAATCGTATATTCTTATGAAAAGATGCTGGAATCGTCGTCAATCGGCAATGAGAAACAAATGTACGTCAAGGAATACAAGGGCAAGTCGCCTGAGAGCATTGTGATACCCGAAAAAGCGAACGACCAGAACGGAACGGAGCGCAAGGTCACAGGCATCAGGGCAAAGGCATTTGCAAATAACAAAAATCTGAAAACGATTGAAATTCCGAGCGGCATCATTTATTTTGAAGGCTACATTTTCAAAGGCTGCGACAATCTGGAAACGATTATACTGAAAACGGACGACATTATCAGCCTTTCATCCTTCGGCACCGCATTTGAAGGTATTGATATTTCAAAGGTGACGTTTGTCGTTGAGAGCGAAGCTGTCAGAGAAACGCTGCTGAGAAATTATCCGGAAGCAAACATTCAGATGAAATAAATGAAAAAAACGGCAATCGCGGTTTGCTATTGCCGTTTTTTCACCCTTTTTCAGGAAAATCCCGCGCCTTAAAATCGGGAATGAGCTGAAAATTGCCGGACGACTGTATCGGCGCCTGCCGCGGAGCAGCCCGCCGACGTTCGGCTTGTACAAGACGGAGAAAGAGAGGGCTTTGCCGGTGAAACGAAACACAAAGCAACTGTTTTCGATGATATTTGTTTTTGCGGTCATTGCGGCGACATATTCGTGCCGTATGCTCGCAAAATTCGATATCGGCGGCGTTTATCCGAGCTATATACGCGCGGCTCTTTATCTTTTGCTGTTTTCGCTCTGGGGCTTTTCAATCGACCGTCGCATTATTCACAAGCAGACACAGCACTGTCTGCGCCTGACGGCACTTCTGATGCTGATATGGCTCATCCTGCGCACGCTCAAATATGAGTTTGTAACCGATACGACCGCCGCGCGGTACATATGGTATCTCTATTACCTTCCGATGCTGTTTATACCGCTTCTGAGCGTGTATATCGCCCTTTCTCTCGGCAGGTACGATAACCGCCTGACGGGAAAATCGGTTGCCATGGCAATTATACCTACCTTACTGTTTGCCGCTGTAATGACAAACGATTTACATCAGCAGATGTTTGCCTTCGAGGGCGGCTCGCCGGAATTTTCGGGGGAATATTCTCATCGTCCGCTGTATTTTGTGTGCCTTGGCTGGATGATTGCCTGCATGGCGTTTTCGCTTGTCCGCCTTTTCAAAAAAAGCCGTGTTGCGGGCGGCAAAAAGCGGATGGTGCCGCTTATTATGGGATGCGTGACCGTTCTTTACAGTGTTCTTTACCTTTCCGGAATTCCGGCTGTGCGCTGGTGGCTCGGGGATATGAATGTGACATTCTGCCTGCTGTATGCGTCGATTTACGAAAGCTGTATACGCTGTCGGATGATACAGTCGAATACGGGCTATATCGAGCTTTTTGAGGCGACGACGCTGGCGGCGTGTATTGCGGATAATGAAGGAAACATCGTTTTGCGGTCACGCGCCGCGGGTGACGATATGGTTTGTCCGCCGGAGGGACAGAAAATTATCCGTCCGGACGGAATGCGCATATCTTCGGCACGGATAAGCGGAGGCTACGCCGTCTGGATGGACAACGTCCGACCGCTTACAGAACTTCGTGAAAAGCTGAGTGAAAACAAGGCGGAGATGGAGAAAAACAAAAAGAAATTGCAGGAAGCCTATCTTGTGCGGAAAAAGCTGCACGAGCTGACCGAAAAAAATCGCATCTATGACGAGCTGGAGGCGAGAAACGGAAAGCAGACAGCTCGCATGCGGCAGCTGCTCGGGCAATGCGAGAACGCATCGCCCGCAGAAACAAAAAGTCTGCTGAAAAGGATATTTTTGCTCGGAACATATGTCAAGCGCAGTGCAAACCTTTATTTTTTAAGTCGTGAATACGAGTTTTTGCCGCAGCAGGAGCTAAGGCTGACGGTTGACGAGGCGGTGCGTGCGCTTACCGCCTGCGGAACGGAGTGCGGCGTGATTTACCGCACGACAAAGCCCATGCGTTCGGACGAGGTTGTGCGGATTTTCGGGCTTTTGAAAATCGTCGCGGAGGCAACTGTGGACGATCTGCGATCGCTCTTTATTTCCGTTTCGGACAGCGAAATGGCTCTGTCGGCGGAGTGCTTTTCGGATCTTTCGCGGATTGCGACAGATGAGGTGACGGTCTGCTTTGAGGACGGGCTGTGGCTCATTCGTACAAGGATAGGAGGCGGAGAAAATGCGCAGGCTTAAGCATTTTGCGTTCAACGCCATAAAGGAAAGCTTCGATATGCTTCCCACCGCCGTCTGCTTTTTCGACTGCTCCGGCGGCATTGTGCTTTGCAACCGGCAGATGTATCGGCTGAGCCGATACCTGCTGGACAGCGATATGCAGTATCTCGGCGAGGTCGAGCAGGCGCTCCTTGACCCGCCGGACGATATTCTGCAGGTTTCGCCGGAGGGAAACATCTATAGCTTTCCGGACAAAACCGTATGGCGATTTGAAAAAACGGTTGTCACCGACCGTTACGGAAAAACGTATATACAGCTTACCGCCGCAGACGTCACCGATCTGCATTGGGCATTGGTACAGCTTTCAGCCGACAACAGGAAGCTCGCGGAGGACGCGGAAAAAATGAAGCGACTCTCGGAAAATGCGGAGGCTGTCGCGAGGGAGAAAGAGGCGCTTGCCGCAAAGTCCGCCATGCATGACAGCCTTGCCGCATGCCTCACCATCACAAAGCGGTATCTTGCGGGCGACGCGGAGGGCGTCGATGCCGGCACTGTATTGCACGAATGGGGAAAAAGCATTGCCTTTCGTGATGCTGTTCCGCTGTCGGCAAGGGACAGCCTGTATGACGCCGCAAAAAGCAGCGGCGTCGCCATAAGAATGAGGGGCGATGAGCCGAAGGGCGACGCGGCAGAGCTGATGTATACCGCCGTGCAGGTCTGCCTGAACAACGCCATTCAGTATGCGCAGGCAACCGAGCTTTCCGTGACGATATGGGAAGGCGGCAGCAGCTATACCGTTATGATCCGCAACAACGGCAAGCCTCCGGAAAAAACGATAACGGAGGGCGGAGGGCTCACAAATCTGCGCCGCCGTATTGAAAAATCGGGCGGAAAAATGACCGTGCAGAGCTTGCCGGAGTTTTCTCTGGTGATCGATATACCGAAGTCTGAAAATTCGGGAGGAGGCTTATGGCTTTGAAAAAAATACTGATTGTAGAGGATCAGGCTCTGGCGAGAATGTACCTCTGCTCGTGCGTGGAAAAAAGCGCGGGTTGCGAGGTGGCGGGAACGCTGACCAGAGCCGATGCGGCTCTCTGCCGGTGCGGCGACGGAGATATCGACTTGGTTTTAATGGATATATGCACCGAAAACGATTCCGACGGGCTTGCCGCCGCGGAAACGATCAAAAAACGTTATCCGCGGATAAAAATAGTGATGGTGACCTCTATGCTGGAGGGGCGCTTTCTGGAAAGGGCAAGGAAAATAGGTGCGGACAGCTTTTGGTATAAGGATTCGCCCTCAGAGGATCTTGTCGGAGTGATAGACGGGACGCTTTCGGGAAAGCGCTTCTGGCCGGACAGCGTGCCGGCGGTACCGTTCGGGAAAGTGCTTTCAAAAGATCTTTCCATTCAGGAGCTTGAGACCCTGCGCCTGCTCTGCGAGGGAAAAACGAACGCTGAGATTGCCGAAAGGCTCAATGTTGCGGAGTCGTCGGTGCGGACGTATATCAATCGTATGCTGGAAAAGACAGGTTATCCGAACCGCAACCGTCTGATGGTTGCCGCCGTCGGCAAGAGGCTTGTTGTGCCGGAAAGCCGTCGCGATGAAAACGAAGAAAAATAATAATTATGCAATGATTATGTATTTTTATACATACGGTTACAGCCGCTCTGTTTTTTGAAAAACAGGGCGGTTTTTCTTTTTGCCGATGCAAGAAGCCTTGTTGTTAACAATTTGTTTACATTTGGCGGATTATTTGTCCACACTTTTGAGGACAGACAGAGGCGTTATTATTTGATATAATTATATCGTAAAACAAATTCGGAAAATTTATAATGAAAGGAAAAGAGGAGGGTTAATGAAAAAAATAGTAGTGAATATACAGAACTTTCTGTTTGCAGATTCCATAGCTGCCGCCTTCAAAAATTCGGACTACGATATTGACGTGGTCCGCGCGGAAACTCCGAATGATATTCCCGAGCTTTGTCAGATGTATAAACCGTCTGTTCTCGTCATGGAAGTGACGGGGTATACTCCGTGGCTTCTTTGCGACAGACTCCTGTTGCGTGATGAGGTGAAATCGATTTGCCCCGATTGCAAAATCGCCCTTCTTGTAGACTCCAATACCGAAAAACAGGCGGCAAAGGACATACGCGACGCCAAGAAAAACGGAATTATCGACCAGTTTTTCTACGGCTCCATGACCGCCGAATATCTGATGGATCAGATATATGCCATGTAGCCGCAGAGAAAGAACGGAACGGAATACCGAACGAAGCGGCGGCGTTGCGGCAGATTATTTCGCCGCGCGCCATATCAACAACGTAACTGTGCGGCTTTGCGCCTGATGCGGTTTTTCCGCATTTTGCGCGGCGGCAAAGTATAATTTAAGGAGGAAAATCAAAATGAAGAAAAGAAATCTGATCATGGTGGGAATACTGCTTATCCTGCTTGCGATCACCGCATTGTTTTTTGTAGTCGGTGCGGCGGACATCAATGATTATCCGGACGAGGTCCTCGGACTCAAGGACGGAAATGTCAGAGTGATATACTCCGCAACCCGTTCGGAAAAAATGCATACAAAAGAGCTGAACGGAGTATTTTCCTATACAAAACAGTATCCGAAGGCAACCGAAATATACGGATACAAGGACGGCACTCTTTATTATTGGACAAATAACGAAAAGAACGTTCTTTATATTCCCGGGATTGCGGGCAAAGATCTCAAGCTCAGGATTGAAGTCGATATGACGATTGCGGCGATATACGCTCCCGGCGTCAATCTGACGATCGATACCGGTGATCGCACGCTTACGCTGACGCGCAACTCAAGATATAAACACAAAGAGGCTGTCGGCGCTTCGATTGACCTTTCGCTTCCGAACACCGTATCTGCCGAAAGCGGAAATCTGGTAATCCGCGGAGAAGGAAAGATCGCAATCGACACGACAGGCACAGGCGCGGACGGCGCGGAATACGGCTTGTACGCAGGGAATGTGCAAATTCTTGAGTGGGCAAGCCTGGATGCGCGCATGGGCAACAGGAAAAAAGAGGTTTCCTTTGTCATTCTGACAAGCGAGCTGACAATCGACACGCTGGGAGCCATTTCGATCAACGTCCGGAACACGAAAAACATTGCATATGTGTGGAACGTGAAGATGCGCGATGAACAGAGGTTCCATCTCATCAATGCGAGATACCTGGAATTTGAATTCCAGAATCACAATCTCTGGGGCGACTTCGGCACGGATGAAAACAAGAGTGCAAAAACCATATGGACCGAACTGACGGTATACAACAAATTGCCGAACAGTCTGCCGAAAGAATGGAACGCCGACTATTACGCATCCTCCAAATCAAGGGATGAAACCCCGTATAAGCTGAAGTTTACACGACTTGGTTCAATACGGTCAAGTGATTATATGACAGTGAAGATTAACGGAGCCACCATTGACAGCAACGGAATGACCGCGCTTTACGCCGGCAAATCTTATGATATAGATATCGAAATGGAGCTGCCGGAATGGTTCCTTAAGCTTGAAAAAGAAGGACGCCTTGTACAGTCAAAAACCGTTGAGGTTTACGAGGGAGAAAAGATGATCTGGAATTCCGACTTCAACAACGGTAAGTTGGAGATAGCCGAAACGGGAACGTATACGCTTCATTTTGAATGGAGATACCGGAATCCCGGAAGTCTGGTTGTATGGCGGTCGGGTGCGAATTTCAAAGAGGTGACGGCTCTTGTCCTTGAAGAAGGAAAGCAGATTGCGGGCCCTGTCCGGTATGACAAAGGCGCGGTGAGTTTAGGCAGCTATCTCAAGGCAAGCCTGCCGAACATGAGCGACCTTGACGGAGTTGAAATCATCTGGCGATGCGTTGACAAAGACAGTAAAAACGATGTTCTCATCAAGGGAGAAACCGGACTCAGCATTAAGCTCGACAAACCGGAATATGTCGGCAAATATGTCTATATGATTGCCAGAGGCAAGCCGGAAGGCAAATATTACGGAGTGGTCTTCGGCAAGGAAATCCTTGTGGAAAAGGCGTATAACCCCTCCGAACCGCCGAGAATAGACGTTGTTGCGACCAAGTCCAAAAACTTCTACGACGGCTTCAAAATATTGAACTTTGACAGAGCCAAGTTTGATTATTTTGTCAGCAAGACGGAGTATAAAAATTTGTCGCAGATTGACTGGAGCCAGAAGCTGACATCGTCAACCGGAAGCGGATATTACACGGGCGACAGGATCTATTTCTATTATCGCTATGCCGAAACGGATACGAAACGCGCGGGCTTTATAATAAAATCGCAGATGCTGCTGATTGACGATATCGTAAAGCTGGGCGGCATAACCATTCAAGGAACCGATAACGGCACCATATTCATAAAGCCCGGTGAAACAAGGACTTTTTTGGTGAAGCTGAATCCCGCAACGGCAAACGACTGCAACACTTTCACCGTAAAATCACCGTCATCATACGACGAACAGTTCTTTGAAATCGTTTCCCCGTCAAAGCCGGTTTCCGATCTGAAGGGCTTTACGATGATAACCATCAAGGGTAAAAAGGTGGGCTACGGAAACTTCGCAATGTACTATGCCGGACCGTCCGGTCCCATGCAGAACACTTACGGCGGCGCACGGGTTGTTGTTTATACTCCCGATGATATGGGATCTTCAAGACCGCAGATGAGCTATACTCCGTCCTATGAGGATGTTACGCTCGACGTGGGCGATACCTTTGATCTTCCGAAAGATCTTCCGGATCTTGTTCCGTTTGACGCAAAGGGATACTCTCTTAAATGGGGCGTCGGAAAGAAGGTCAAGGACAAACTCGGCTATACCACATATATTTATGACTACGAGAACGAGTATGTAAAAATCGAAAACGGCAAGCTGACAGCAAAGCAAAAGACAAAAGACGGCGAGCCCGTACAGATTGTACTCTGCGTTCTCAAGAGCGGAGAAAAGCCTTACGCCGGATACAACACGTCATTCTTCCTGACGGTCAATGAAAAGCCCGTCATAAAGGTGACGGGCGTATCGTTGAGCGAAAATGTGCTTGCTTTGCACGTCGGAAACGTCGCAAAGCTCAATGCGGCAATCATGCCTGCCGATGCCGCCGGAACATATGCGATAAAATTTACCAGCAACAACCCCGATGCAGTAAAGGTTGATGAAAACACCGGTTTGATAACGGCTGTCGGCATCGGAAACGCAATAATATACGCAAAGGCAAACGACGATCCCTCGCTTATCGAGTCCTGCTCGGTATCGGTCGGCGAACACAGTTTCGGCGAATGGATGCCGTCCAAGGCATCGGAAAGCAACCATCAGAGATACTGCCTCTGCGGAGAAACGGAAACGGAGGAGCATACCTTCGGTATCTGGATAAACGATGATGCTGCCGGAAAGCATTGTCATGAATGCACCGTCTGCGGACACAATGCATACGGCGAGCACAACGAGGGACCGTGGATAACCGATACGGAAGCGGAAGTCGGCGTTGAGGGCAAAAAGCACACCGAATGCTCCGAATGCGGCAAGATAATGAGAACGGAAACCGAGCCTGCGCTTGTCGACTATGCGATAAACATCGTCGGCGGAAAGGCGGTTGACTCCGACGGAAACACGGTGACAAGAATCGTTGCCGGCGAGAGCGTTACGGTAAAAGCCGATCCCGCTCCGACGGGAAAGGCATTTGTCAGATGGAAAGCAGAGGGTATCACGCTTGACGACGAGTCTGCGGCAACCGTGACATTTGAGATGCCTGCGGGAGACGTAAAGCTCGAGGCCGAATACAAGGAATCTGCCGTGCCGCACAAGCACGAGGCGAACACAGAGAAATGGCTCTTTGACGAAACATATCACTGGAACGCCTGCAAAGACAAGACATGCTCCGAAAATCTGAACAAAGCGGAGCATACCTTCGTATGGAAGACAGACAAACCGGCAACCGAAACCGAGGACGGAATCAAGCATGAGGAATGCTCCGTCTGCGGAAGAAGACGAAGCGAAAGCACCGTAATTCCGAGCACGGGAAAGACATCCGCCGGAAAAGACGACCCGAAGGGCACAACGGCACCAGTCACGCCCGAAAAGCCCACAGATAAGAATAAACGGATACTTCCTGCGGTAATTACCGTTGCTGTTCTTGCAGGCGTGGGAACGGGAATGTATTTCATCATTAAAAGCAAAAAGAAAATCACGGGCGACGGCGGCTCGGGAAACGCCGGAGACGCTGAATAAGTCAACAGGCAGCTCCGTGCCGCAGGGGAAATACCGACGGCACAGAGCTGACCAAAATATATTTTGGAGGTTAACGAAATGAGTATTTTTGACAAACTGAAAAGCAAAACACAGCAGGCGGTAGCAACCGCGGTAAGAACGGCGGGAAACAAGAGAGAGACATTTACATTTGCGGCTCTCCCCGAGAGCCTTGCCGAAATGCAGGCTCTGCCCGAGGCAAGCCTCGACACTCCCTTCAAGACGGCGGCTCTCACTGTTCTCGCGCTCTGCGCTTATGCGGCAGATAAGAGCATCGGCACGGAAATGCTGAACTGGCTGCGCGGCCCCCGTCCTCTCAACGGTCAGGAAATTTCCTTCCTCAATGACCGCTTCCGCGACGGAAAGACATATCTGCCGTTCACTTACTTCGTCGGCTCTACGCCGGACAACAATTATACTCCCGCAGAGCCATATACAATTGTTATTGAAAGCAATCATGTATCGGGCGAAGAGCAGGGCTATATGAAGCTGTTCATTCCCTGCGGCGGTGCAGATGACCCGCGCCCCATCAAGATGCGTCAGCGCGGCTCCGACGGCAAGTGGTTCCTCTGGGAACAGTACCTGCTGACAGGCGTCCGTACACCCAAGTCCGCAGACCCGTGGGCGTAATTAAGGAGGCACAGAAGAATGGATATTCGCGGAATCTGGAAAGTAAAAGAAGTTCACGTGCCGACTTTGGACGGAGAAAAGGTGTTCACTCCCGATAATCCGCCGGAAGACGAAATGTTTGAAGAAATGGCTGCAATGATGCAGTGGCGCACGGAGTTTGCCGACGACGGTATGCTCAATACGCTTATGTTCGTACCGGATGAAATGAAGGCGGAGGTGGCAAAGCACGGAGTTGATGTCCGTGACGACGGATATGCCGTTATCGACTCGACAGAGTGGGAGGAGAGGGACGGAAAGTTCTTCTACAATACAAAAATCGAGGGCGAGGTTTTCGGAGAGAAGGTTGACCCGTTCATCGAAATTCCCGTAATTGACGGAGACTGCCTTGAATACAGTCACGGAATGATAATTCTGGAAAGAGCATAATCCGAAAAAATACGTCGGCGTAGCCGACCGCAAAAACGGACGCCGGAGGCGTCGCTGCGGGCGATTCCGCCGACAAGGAAAATCGGATTGAAAAAGGAGCGGAGATACCTGTGAGCAAGGAAAACCCCTATAATATTGATATAAAATCAACAGAGCCGCAGGCTATGAGCAAAAAGCGGGCAGGAACGGCAATTCTTGCGGAGACGCTGAAGGATTATTTCGGCGGTCTGAACTTTTTTGCGGGCTCCGACAAGGAAAATCTCACCTATGAGAATGTAGTTGCGCATATAGGCGTCGACCCTTCGGAATACCGTTATGATGCCGAACGGGATATACGGATTTATTCGTGGTATGCCGCCGAAAGCGAGGCGAGCGTTTTGAACGTATGGTTTAAGGACGGCAGGCTTTATGCCTGCGGCGCATACAATCTCGGCTTTCCGATAATGTAACCGTATACACGCAAAAGGCTTGCTACGGCAAGCCTTTTTACGAAGAGAAAAGGAGCGCTTCCGGCGCTTTTCTAAAAAAAGAAAAAGTGTTTTGCGATATTTTCCATCACTTACAAAAAGGCGGTAATCCTATGGAAATCATAAGCTTTAATTTGTGTGAAAGCGGTATGTCTGCACAGACGCACACATACGAGGGTCACAGAACGGCAGACGGAATTCATCTGGAATATTATATCGGCACAAATTCGTGGGACAGAGACGGCTGTACCGAAAGCCGCAATGTCATACGCAAAATCGACAGGGGAGAGGACATGCTTTGCAGGCTGAACGACCTTTTTGAAGCCTGCCAAATCCAAAAGTGGGCAGGATTTCGGGGCTCAAATCCTTCCGGCACCCTTGACGGAAGCTCTATGAGCTTTGAAGCGGTTTTAGCCGACGGAACGAAAATCAGTGCCTTCGGAACAAATAATTTCCCGAAAAACTATCACGAATTTGCAAAAGCTCTCCGCCGACTGATAACATCGGAAAAAATAAGCGATACCGAATTTACGGAAGGAACGTATGCCGTCACTCTGCCGGAAAGCTGGGTGGGCAGGGTTACGGCGGGCTTTTCGGAAGGCTTTGTGACATTTTCCGTCGACCGCAACGACGGCGGCGAGCTTATGTTTTTTATAATTGATAACGACAGCTGCGGCTATTCTTCGCCGTCGTACAGAGGAAGGGAAGAGGTCGGACGACTTGTTTTTGGAGATGATGTCAGATTTATCACCGCGCGCGACCACGATTCAATCGCGTCGTATGCAAACAGAGTTTCCGGGGAGGTGCTTGCGCTCATGGAAAGCTATAATGACGACAAGTCCGCCATAATCAAAAGCATAAGAGGCGTAAACGGATATGAGTTCTGTGCGGAGGACGGAACGGTTCTGTATATGTCCGAAGCAATGACGCTTGCGGACTCGGCTCGGAGTCTCTGGCTCTCTCTCAACTTTGCGGGCGACTACCCCGGCGGCTCAAAGCCCATAACGCTGAAGCGCCGGCAATACATACAGATGTTTCCGTCATACGCCTATACGGGCACAATCGACGAGGTGTGCCGCAAATTTCTGAAGGTTTTTTCGAAGGAATTTACCGAAAGGACGCTGAAACACGCCGTCGCGGAAAAAAGTCTTATCGAATACAGGGGCAGCGTATACGTTCTGTGCAAGAAAAGCAAGGGGGAGGTCTCCCGCAACAGCTATGTTGACAGCATATCAGACGAAGGCAACGGAAAATTTACCGTTGTGATGGCTGTAAAAATGCCGTCTGCGGAGGAGGCTGTTTATGTCGGCTTGCCTGTCGGCAAAAATGCAGAGGGAAGATTTGTATTTACTGATTATCCCTACTGGGACAAATCCGAATGATGCTTTCACTGTTCATCTGTGCGATATCAACGAAAAAAGGAGCGGATTTTTCCGCTCCTTTCGATTGCCGGGAGAGGGTTCCGAGCTTTTGTCCCGAACCGTTTGCCGGTAATCAGACCGAAGTCATTCGGCTTTTTTTGCATAAACTTTTTTGAGAATAAGCCGCACGGCTTCCGTCGCGGCAAAGGAAATATAAAATCCCACCGTTATATCCGAGAGAAAATGCGCACCGATGAAAATACGGCTTATTGCCATCGCGGCAGTGCATATTCCTATCACAACATATGAAATAACAACAGTTTTTCTGCTTTTGCCTGTCGCCGCGAGCCATAGCGGAAAAGCGAAAATTATAGCCATATTTGCCGTATGTCCCGATGGAAACGAATTATAGCCCGAGAAGAAATCAATCTTATACCACGGCACAAAGCGCGATATATCTTCTCCGAAATCGCGGAAGCGGATTCTGCCCCAGAGCATTTTCATAAACTGCACCGTAATAAGCACGGCAAGCGCGGCAAAAAATGTCACGAGTGCGGGAACAAAAAGCTCCGCGAGAGTTTTTTCGGGGATTATCTCTGTCAGACGCGTTATGATAAGCGCAAGCGAAGCGGGTATCATGATGCATGATATCAGAAATGCCGCGCGGTATTCTTCAAAAGGCTTCAGCGTCGCACGGACGCAATAAAGCATGAGTATGTATTCGAGAGCAAAACCCGAAAGCCGCCATGCGAGCGCACGGTGCTTCTCTGTCCTTGCCGAGAGAGACCGCACGATTATCGCCGCGGCAAACGAACCGAAAACCGGTCCGGGCCATTCTCCGATAACCTGCAATGCATAGCTTACTATGCGGAGTACCGTCGAATTTTCTCTTGCACCTACTGCCGCCACCGAAATATCAAGGTCATATACCGTTGCGATGCACATAAGTATTACGGAAACGATACCCGTCGCGCAAAGCGGGAAAAATCTGCTTTGTAAAAGCTTTTTCATTTTGCTTTTATTTCCGCTTCCGCAAGAGCCGCGGCACCGACTATAGCCGCATCGTTTCCGAGTGCCGCTATGCGGAGATCGGTGACGAGAGTATGCGTCGCGGAATAAACCTCTTTTTTCGTTTTTTCTATGACGGGCTTCATGAGATAATCTCTCTCGTTTGAGATGCCGCCGCCTATAAGAAATACCTCCGGCTGGAAAATATTGATGAAGTTTGCGATGGCGCAGGCGAGATACGATGTGTATTCATCAACAACCTCCGTACCCGCTTTATCGCCGGCACGCATTGCGTCAAAAGCCGTTCTGCCGCCTGCATTTTCTATATTTCCGTCGCAGAGATTCCACATGAGGCTGTCATGACAAGCCTCCATTTTTTCCTTTGTAATATTGACAAGCGCCGTCGCCGAGCAGTATGCCTCGACGCAGCCTTTTCTGCCGCAGGAGCACTGTCTGCCGCCCATCACCATGACCGTGTGACCCAGCTCTGCTCCGCCGAAGGCACAGCCCGTGAGCACCTTGCCGTCAAGTATAACGCCGCCGCCGACACCTGTTCCGAGCGTTATCATAACGGAAGAAGAAGTGCCCTTTGCGGCACCGCCGACAGCTTCGCCGAGCGCGGCTACATTGGCATCGTTGCCGATGGCAATCTTCTTTTCCGGAATGCCAGAAAAGCGCGAAAAGATTTCTCTCATCGGGAAATTGCGGAAGCGGATGTTATTTGCATATTCCACTATGCCTGTTGCACCGTTGACTGTGCCGGGAATGGCAATGCCGACGCACGAGATATCGGAGAGTGAAATGCCGAGCTTGCCGCAAAGGTCCTTGCAGTGCTCCGCCATATCGGCGGCTATTTCCTCGGGCGGACGCTTTGCCAGCGTCGGGCGCGAGCCTTTTATCAGAATATTATAATTTTCGTCAACTATTCCTGCGGCGATATTTGTACCGCCGAGGTCTATGCCGAGTGTATATTTCATAAAAAATCCCCCTTGAAACGACACCTTTTTGTACTTGCCGTTTTCATTTTTGATTATACAATCAAATTCGCCTTATGTCAAGCGGTTTTGCGCATTTTTTGCAAAGGGCAGCGGGAACGCTTTGCCAACTGCGCTTGGCAAAAGCCGTGCCGCCCGCGCTTTGCGATGGAGGATTTTTTCTTTTTTGTGCGTCGGATGGTATATATAATTAGGAAAGGGGTTTTGCTTTTCTCGAGTGACACGCGGTCACTTGACACGAGATACTTAAAGAAACTTTTCTTTATC
>CAJKRH010000021.1 GCA_905202255.1 uncultured Ruminococcus sp. | reverse complement strand
AATCTTATCGAGCCATTTTTTGAGGAAGAGTTTTTCGAGCACGAGCAGTACGCCGAAGAAGAGACCCCATACTATGAAGTTCCATCCGGCGCCGTGCCAGAAGCCCGTGACAAACCATACTACGAATATATTGAAAATCCATCTGCCGAATTTCACGCGGTTGCCGCCGAGCGGGATATAGATATAATCGCGGAACCAGCTGCCCAGCGACATATGCCAGCGGCGCCAGAATTCGGAGATTGTCTTTGAAATGTAGGGATAATTGAAGTTTTCGCAGAATTCGAATCCGAATATCTTGCCCAGACCTATAGCCATATCGCTGTAGCCCGAGAAATCGAAATAAATCTGCAGGCTGTAAGCTATCGCATAGAACCAGTAGAGCACGACGGTTTTTTCTCCTATGGCGGAGAATTTGGAGCAGAATTCGCCTATGACATTTGCGATGAGAACTTTTTTTGCCAGACCTACGCAGAAGCGGAAAGCGCCCTGCGAGAATTTTTCAAAGGAATGTTTTCTGTTGTCAAGCTCGTCGACGACAGTCGAATAGCGGACGATAGGTCCTGCCACAAGCTGAGGGAAGAGCGTCAGATAAGTAGCGTATGTGAATGGGTTTTTCTGAACGGGAACCTTTCCGCGGTATACATCTATTGTATAGCTCAGGCTCTGGAAGGTATAGAAGCTGATACCGATAGGAAGAGCCACCTTGAGAAGCGGAATGTTTGTTCCGACGATTGCATTTATATTTGAAATGAAGAAGTCGGTATACTTGAAGTAGCAGAGCAGTCCCAAGTCGACAAGCAGCGACAGGACAAGCGACACCTTCGGCATGATCTTGTTATTTCTGCGGCGGAAAAAATCTATGGAGAGCGAGCAGAGGTAATCCCACATCGCCGTGAATACCATAAGAAATACGAGCTTTTTTTCGCCGTAGAAATAGAAGAACAGGCTGAAAGCAAGAAGTACATAATTCTTTATTTTGCGGGGTGCTATGAAGTAGAGCAGCAGCACCGCCGGCAGAAAATAATAGAGAAAAGGTATGCTTGAAAAGACCATTTCGTTTTTAACCTTTCAGAATTTATTGATTAAAATCCCATCTCGAATTCCTTTTCGAGGCGTGCGCCGGATTTTTCTTCGAGAACATTATCAAAGGCATCTGCAATCTTTTCGCAGGTAGCCTTGGAGCACATAACCATGAGAACATAATTGCCGTTGTTTACGGTGATGAGATATTCCGCATTGCGGCAGACCCATTTTCTCATATTCACGCCGCCGAGCATTTCTTCCTTGACCTTGTCGCCGTCCTTTGCATCCTTGAGCTTTACGATAACCATAGAGAAGGGTTCACCGCCCATCATGGCGTTTTCGTTCCACACTGCGTCGTCCTCGACAAGGGAAGCGCTCTCGGAGATACCGCTGTAATACTTGCCTTCGTCTGCATTGCTTACGCTGAAGTGCGTGGGACCTGTCAGCATTATCTCAAATTCGGAGCCGTCATATTCATCAATGGTGGTTACCTTGCCGCCGATGCTTTCGATGACCTTATTCATCAGGTCCTCCACGCTGTAGTCCGTGTTCTTTACTTCCTCGGGCTTGCCGGTTGATTCTGTTGTTTCTGTTGTGGATTCGGAGGAGCCTGTGCTCTCTGTTGTTCCGGATGAGGCGGTTGTGTTATTCGGGTCTGAGTTGCCGCAGGAAACGAGCACAGCCGCGAGCATGCCTACAATAAGAAGAAGTGATATGATTTTTTTCATTTTAAAACCTCCCGAAAGTCTCATATGACCTTCATTTTCTTGCTTTTTTATTTTCGCTTTTCGCGAGCACCGTCAATTAGTCGCCGGAGAAACGGTTTTTTCTCACCTTTTTTTCAAAAAAACGAAAAAAAGTTTCCGCATGCGCATTTTTTGCGCAAAGGACTTGACAAATCGACACTTTTATAATAATCTTATTATGTATTATTCGGAAAGGAGTATACAGAATTTGAAAATAACATTCAGATGGTATGGGGAAGACGACCCCGTTACACTTGACAAAATCAGACAGATCCCGTGCGTGACGGGAACGGTCACGGCGGTTTACGATGTAGCCCCGGGCAAGGTGTGGCCGCGCGAGAGCATAGCCCGCCTGAAAAAGCTCTGCAATGACAATGGACTTGAAATGGAGGTCATAGAGAGCATTCCCGTTCACGAGGATATAAAGCTCCGCCGCGGCAATTATCGTGAGTATATAGATAATTATAAGGAAAACATCCGCCGCGTTGCCGAGGCGGGAGTGAAATGCGTCTGCTATAATTTCATGCCTGTTTTCGACTGGACGCGTTCGCGCCTTGACCAGCCGCTTCCCGACGGTTCAACTGCACTTGTATATCACACCGAAGATGTAGCGAAGATGGACCCTACGAAGCTTACCCTGCCCGGCTGGGACGCTTCTTATTCTCCCACGGAGATAAAGGAGCTTATCGATGCATACAAGGAGCTCGGCGAAGAGGGTCTCTGGCAGAATCTCGAATATTTCATTAAGGAAATAATGCCTGTTGCCGTGGAGTACAATGTCAATATGGCGATACATCCGGATGATCCGCCGTGGTCTATTTTCGGCATACCGAGAATAATCACCTGCGAAAAGAATATCGATCGCTTCCTCTCGCTCTATGATGACAAGCACCACGGGCTCACGCTTTGCAGCGGAAGTCTCGGTTGCACAAAGGCAAACGATTATACCGCGATGGTGCGCAAATACGGCGCTATGGGAAGAATCCATTTTGCCCATGTGCGCAATATAAAAATTCTCGATGACGGCGGATTTGAAGAAAGCGGACATTATTCGCCCTGCGGCTCGCTCGATGTTGTCGGGATACTGAAGGCTTATCATGATGTCGGCTTTGACGGATATCTGCGTCCCGACCACGGCAGAATGATATGGGGCGAGCAGGGCAAGCCCGGTTACGGTCTCTATGACAGAGCGCTCGGCGCTATGTATATGGCAGGTATCTGGGAAACGCTCGAGAAGCTGAAATAATCATGGAAAACAAAAAGAAAGTTGCCGTTATCACGGGTGCCTCAAGCGGCATCGGGCTCGCCGCGGCAAAGGCACTGCTCGCACGCGGCTACACGGTATATAATCTAAGCCGCAGTCGCTGCCCCGAAAACGGCGTAGTCAGCCTGCGATGCGATGTCTGCTCGGAAGCCGATATTGCAGGTGCTTTTGCAAAGGTGGCAGAGAAGAGCGGATGTATAGACCTGCTCATCTGCAATGCCGGATATGGCATATCGGGCGCGGTGGAATTTACCGATAATGCAGACGCAGAGCGACTTTTTGAGGTGAACTTCTTCGGAGTATACAAATGTATAAAATCGGCTCTTCCGCTTCTGCGCGCAGGCAAGAACGGAAAGAAAGCCGGCAGAATAATAGTCACAAGCTCTGCGGCGGCTGTCTTTGCGATACCTTTTCAGGCGTTTTATTCCGCCTCCAAGGCGGCGCTGAATTCCCTTGCTTTCGCGCTCTCAAATGAGCTTTCGCTTTTCGGGATTCAGGTCTGCGCCGTCATGCTCGGCGATGTCAGAACAGGCTTTACCGACGCGCGCGAAAAGACTTTTGCGGGCGACGAACTTTACGGCGGCATGATATCGCATAGCGTCCGCGCTATGGAAAAGGATGAGCGCGGCGGCATGAGCGCCGATGCTGTGGGCAGGAAAATCTGCCGCATAGCGGAAAAGAGAAGAATGCCAGTGCGCTGTACGGTCGGCGGGAAATATAAGCTTTTTGTTTTTCTCTCGCGCCTGCTCCCGCAGAGACTGCAAAATAAGATAATAGGCAAAATGTATATGTAAAATTAAAAAACAGGTGCACATCGTGCGCCTGTTTTTCTATATTTCGTGTGTTTTGCGGAGTGTATACGCCGACGGCATAAAATTTCACTTTACGCTGTTTTTCACTGCGGCGCGGAGCAGAATGCCGTCCTCACCCTTTTCGCATATTGTGATATAGATTTGCCGCGAGCGGCGGATGATGCTGTATTCGAGATTCGGATATTCGGAGCGGAGGGTGTTTTCAAAGTCGGGCAGGTTGTCTTTTCTTACGCAGTATCCCTTTTTGTATTCGCGAAGTCCCGATTTTTTCAGGCTGTTTATTATGTCCACCTGACGATTGACCGTTACAATCGCCTTTTTAATCTCTTTGTCGCTCTTGAAATCAATTTTGTTGCTGGATATGTAGCTTTTTATTTCCTTTCCGTCGCGGCGCCTGAAAAACAGGTTTATTCCAAAGCGGCTCAGGCGAAATATAAATATATATGCAATGACAAAAATAAATATAAAACGGCAATATACGCGCACCGTTTCAGTAGGGCTTCCGATTATCAGTTTTGTTATCAGAACGCCGCAAAGGGCGAGAAAAGCCATGGTATACAGATACAAAACCGTCTGAAAGACAAACGATACCAAGAGAAAATCTCCGTCGTAACTGCATCCGTAGTAAAATTTCCGCATAAAGCGCGGGACCTTCATCTGACGCAGAAAGCCGTTTTCCAACTTGCCATCATTTTTCAGCTTTGCAAAATGCAGGTTGATATATGAGGTATCATCGCACACGCAGGGAATGAGTACCCACGAGACGGTAAACATAATAATCATGAAGAAAATATCGGCATTTCGCCAAAAGGTGAACACACCGATGGCTTGCAGAAGAACAATTATCAGCTTTGTTGTTCTTTGGGAATTGAGGTCGATTAAAAAGTCCATAATCTTTGTTATGCCGGTCTTGCCTTTGCGTTTCCTTTTCATCTGCTCTCCCTCCCGAATAAATCATGCTTTACCGAAATTATATCAAAAACCGCACGCCGTGTCAACTGTGGCGAATAAAAATCCGCGGGAAAGTTACTTTCCTCTACGAAGGAAACGAGGGTGTATTTTTGCGTGACCAAGAGGAGGGTTCAGGGTGGCGGAGCCACCTCTGAACACGGAGTATATACCAAAAAGTTGCTTTTGTCCCTTATGGGGAAACGATCGCGCTTTTCACTGACGAAAAGCGCGGCAAAAGTCATCAAAGGAAGGCTTCTCGCCCTCCTTTGCAAACCACCTCGCACACCGTCGGGTTAACCGCAGGAAGTAATGCGCGGCAAGCGTGTGCTACGGATAGCAAATCCCAAAACTCAAGTATATCTCTCCGCATATCATCAGCCATACCGCGCGTGCGAACACAGTATCCCGCAAAAAGCGAGCAGATTCGACGGGGTGGGTGGTTCCACGCCAAAGCCGTAGTTGCACCCCGTTTTAGCTAAAGCTCCACCAAAGCACGCATAACTTGATGGAGGTCGAAACGAGGCAACTGGAGCTAAAGTCTGAACAGGCAAAAGTCCGTGTTAACCGGGGGTCTGAACCATACTTCCGGTTTAGTCTGTGGTCGGACTGTCGTGGCAGTATGTTCGCACGAGTCGCCGCAAGGCGACAAAGAAAGAGTTTAAAAAAGGAGTCCTCCTTTGATGACTTTTGGTACTTTTCTTCAAAGAAAAGTACACCATCGTCTTTCTTTTCCGCGGGACAAAAAACACGGGCGGCAAAAGCCGCCCGCTTCTTTTTTATTTCACTGTGAATTTGTGATATGTCTTTTTGCCTTTCTTTACGATAAGTCCGTTTTCGAATGCGGATTTATCAAATGAGAGGTACAGGTCGGTGACCTTATCGTCGCCTACAAGTATACCGCCCTGCTGAACGAGACGGCGAGCCTCACCCTTGGAGGGAGCGAGTTTTGCGAGCACGAGCATATCGAGGAGCGCTACCTTGCCATCCGTGAAATTGTCATCGGAAAGTTCAGTTGTCGGCATATCGGCAGATGCACCGCCGGAAATGAAGAGCGCCTTTGCCGCCGCGAGAGCCTTTTCGGCTTCTTCCTCGCCGTGAATCATCTTTGTCAGCTCGTATGCGAGCTTTTCTTTTGCGCCGTTTATCGCGCTGCCCTCAAGCTTTGCATATTCGGCAATCTCTTCGAGCGGCATGAATGTGAGCATCTTCATGCACTTGACAACATCGGCATCGTCGATATTTCTCCAGTACTGGAAGAAATCGTAGGGTGTCGTCTTTTTCGGGTCGAGCCAAACGGCGCCGTTTGCCGTTTTGCCCATCTTTTTGCCCTCGCTGTTCATGAGCAGGTTGATTGTGAGCGCATATGCGTCCTTGCCCGTCTTTTTGCGGATAAGGTCTGTTCCGAAAAGCATATTCGACCACTGGTCATCGCCGCCGAACTGCATATTGCAGCCGTAGTGCTCATGCAGGTAGTAGAAGTCATATGACTGCATTATCATGTAGTTGAATTCGAGGAACGAGAGACCGCGTTCCATTCTCTGCTTGTAGCACTCTGCGCGGAGCATATTGTTGACGGAGAAGCAGGCGCCGACATCGCGGAGAAGCTCGATATAATTGAGCTTGAGAAGCCAATCGGCATTGTTTACCATGATGGCTTTGTCCTCGCCGAATTCGATGAAGCGCTCCATCTGACGCTTGAAGCAGTCGCAATTATGCTGTATTGTCTCAGGCGTCATCATAGAACGCATATCCGTGCGTCCCGAGGGGTCGCCGACATATCCTGTGCCGCCGCCTATGAGAACGACGGGACGATTGCCCGCCATCTGCAGGCGCTTCATCAGGCAGAGCGCCATGAAGTGACCTACATGGAGGCTGTCTGCCGTAGGGTCAAAGCCGATATAGAATTTCGCACCGCCGTTGTTTATCAGGTCTCTGATTTCTTTTTCGTCTGTTACCTGCGCGATAAGACCACGCGCCTGTAATTCTTCATAAATCTGCATTTGTTTTTCTCCTTTTATATAGATTTTATTTTTTTCAGGCAAACAAAAAATCCTCTGCCGGAGCAGAGGACGAAAAATCGTGTTACCACCTCATGTTTGCATATACCTCGCGGGATATGCCTCGTCGGGTTTCGTGCAAAACCCACGCGCTTTAACGGGCGCACACGGTACAGCCTACAGCATAAGCTTTCGGTGTACGGCTCGGGAGTGTATTTCGTCGCCTGCCTTTGCTGCCTTGCACCGACCGACAGCTCTCTGCAAAAGGGGAGGGCGATTACTCTTTCCGTCATTGCCTGTATAGGGAAGTATATCACAAAGCACGCATTTTGTCAAGTGGAAATGGCAAAATTATTGCCATGGCGGCGCGTGAAAGAAAATTATACAAGAGTATAATAAAATTTACCACGGCGCACGATGCGAGAAAAAGACTTATACAGCTGTATTATTTCCCAAGCCTTGCGCCGCATCAAGCATTTCGCGTGCCGCGGTGAGCGTTTTCTCCGTTATCTTTTCTCCGCCGATGATTCTTGCTATTTCGCTTACTCTTTCGTCATGCATGAGCGGATGCGCACCTGAATATGTGCGCCCGTCCTCCTCTTTTTTGGAAATGAGGAGATGCTCCGCCGCTATTGCCGCTATCTGCGGAGAGTGCGTGATGCAGATTATCTGCGAGCTTTGCGAGCTCTGGCGCATTTTTATACCGATTTTATACGAGGTTTTGCCCGAGATGCCCGTATCTATCTCGTCAAAGATGAGCGTCGGCGTTTTTTCCTTATCTGCCATCGCGCATTTCAGCGCGAGCATGATGCGTGAAATTTCGCCGCCCGAGGCAATCTTGGAGAGCGGCATAAGCGGCTCGCCCTTGTTTGCCGAAACGAGAAATTCCACCTCATCGCATCCGTTCGGCAGAAAGACATCGGATTTTTTTACGGATATTTCGAAGCTTACATTTTCCATCTCGAGAAAAGCAAGCTCGGAGACTATTTTGCGGCTGAGGATATCCGCGGCGTTCTTTCGCTTATCCGAAATTGCGGAGGCGGCGACAAGCGCCTCTTTTTTGATGCACTTCAGCTCCTCGGAGAGGTCGGCTATCATGTCGTCGGAGTTTTCTATTTCGGAGAGTTCGCTTTCGGCTTTCGCGCGGAAATCCAGTATCTCGGCGACGCTCGAGCCGTATTTGCGCCCGAGCTTCTTCAGCTCCTCGAGGCGCTCCTGCGTTTTGTCTATCAGCTCGGATGGATTTTCCGCTCCGATATCGCATTTTTTGTATATTGTTTCCGCTATGTCCTCAAGGCGATAGCGGATATCGTTCAGTTCCTCCGTGTATTCGGCGCAGTTGCCGATGATATCGGAGAGCGCCTCGACGGCACCTGCGGACTTTTCAATGAGGTCGCAGGCGGAGAGTCCTTTTTCGCTTCGGTAGAGCGCGCGGTGGATAAGCTTGGCGTATTTTGCCGTTTTCTCCGCGTTGGCAAGCATTTTCAGCTTTTCCTCGAGTATTTCTTCCTCGCCCGCCTTCGGCGAAACGGCGTTTATCTCCGCTATCTGAAATTTCAGCATTTCCGTGCGGCGGAGCTTTTCCTTTTCGTCGCGGTGCAGGCGGTTTATCTCCGCTTTGATATCGCGCATGCGCTCATAGAGCAGGGAATAAGCGGCGATACTATCCTCGGTATCGGCAAAGGAATCGAGAATATTTATATGGTTCACGGGGTCGAGCAGGTACATTCCCATATGCTGACCGTGAATACTGATGAGCATATTGCCGACTTCACGCAGAGCAGAAACAGGAACGGGATGCCCGTTTATTTTCGCTGTGGACTGCCCCTGCGCGCTGATATCGCGGCGGAGCATGAGGCTTTCTTCCCGCGGGATGTCGTATTTTTCGAGTGCGGCGAAAATCCGCTCCGGCACATCGGTAAAAACAGCCGCGACAGAGGCTTTTTCCTCGCCGTGGCGCACGAGCTCCTTATCGGCTCTCGCACCGAGTGCCAGCTCTATCGCGTCGAGAATAATGGATTTGCCTGCGCCCGTCTCGCCTGTGAGCACGGTAAAAGGCGCGGAAAAAGCTATATTTTCCGTTTTTATTATCGCTATATTGTTTATCCACAGCTCGGAAAGCATTTTGCCGCCCCCTTCTTTATTTTATATTTCCGCGATGCTTTTCAGTATGGCAACAAACTGACTTGCCGCCTGATTGCTGACGGCTACGATGAATATCGTATCATCACCCGCAATGCTTCCGAGCAGGAGCTCGCTCTGCATGGCGTCTATTGCCGCCCCCGCGGCATTTGCCATACCGGAATAAGTGCGCACGACTACCAGATTGTTTGCGCAATGAACAGCCGAGATTGTCTGATGCAGTATATTTCTGTATTTCTCGTTTGTATCAAACTTATTGACTCTCGGGAGCGAATATTTAGAGTGCCCGTCGTCTGTCTGTATCTTTATCAGATGCAGGCGCTTGATATCGCGCGATACCGTCGCCTGCGTCACCTCATATCCGCAATCGCGCAGTCTCGCTATCAGCTCGTCCTGCGTTTCTATGCGGTAAATGTCTATTATTTCGAGTATTTTTTGCAGTCTGTCTTTTTTCATCCGTTGCTCCTTTCACGCTTTGTCTTGTTTAGCAAAGGCTTTCTTTACCGTGTTTTCTATATCGCCGTCGGAAATCGAAGCCTCACCGCCCGCGATAAAAAGTGCGGTGTATTCTCTGTTGCCGTCGCCTCCCGCTATGGGAGATGGGCATATGCCGCGCATGGCAAGCCCCGATGCAAAGGCACTGCCGCGTATATCGCGAATTACCTTTTCGTGAACGCGAGGGTCTTTGACTATCCCGCCCTTGCCTATATTTTCTTTGCCTGCTTCAAACTGCGGCTTGATGAGCGAAACAAAAGGCGCGCCGTCATCGAGCAAGCCTCTCACCGCATCGTATATCAGCTTCTGCGAGATAAACGAAATATCCGTTACCGCCATATCGATATGGCGTGAGAAAAGGGAAGGTGCCATATATCTCGCGTTGCAGCCCTCGATATTTTCCACGCGCGGGTCGGCGGCAAGCGAAGGCGCAAGCTGACCGTGACCGACATCGAGTGCATAAACAAAATCGGCGCCGTACCTGAGCAGGCAATCAGTGAAGCCGCCGGTTGAAGCGCCGATATCAAGCACACAAAAACCTGCCACCTCAAGATGAAAAGCTATCAGTGCCGATTCCAACTTGAGACCTCCGCGACTGACGAAAGGCAATTTCTTTTCTATATTTACCGCATGAGACGGTGTGTCATCGGGGATAATAAAAGAGGGCTTCGGTATTTTCTTTCCCGAAATGTAAACGCCGTTTCCTATAAGGACAGCGGCTTGGCTCCTGCTTTCCGCAAAGCCGTGGGTGAAAAGAAAAACATCAGCCCGCATTGCTTATTCCTCGCTGTTTTTTGATGGTTTTTTTGTGTATTTTGCTTTTTTTTCGTTTTTGCTGAAGACAGAGAGTATTTTTGCCACAGCCATTACTATTTCATTGCTGAAATTGAGTCCCGCCGCCTTGCCGACAGCCTTTGAGCCGACGGTGAAAGCCGAAACAAGACCGCCCATGACAACGCCGAGCCAAAAACCGCCGTTTTCGCTTGTCGCCATCTTTATCGCGACAGCCGCCGCGGTGGAACCCGAAACGACGCCGCATATATCGCCTATGACATCGTTGCAGAAGCTGGAGACTCTGTCCGCGTTCTTTATGAGCTTGACCGCCGTCTTGCCTGCGCGAACCTTTCTCGCCGCCATGGCAAGAAAAGGCTTCGGGTCCGCAGTCGCCACGGAAAGCCCTATAATATCAAATATCACGCCGAGCGCTACGAAAAATACAAGCACGAGGCATGAACAGAATACATTAAGATAATTAAGCCCTTCCGATGAGAGAAGGGAGAGAACCATTGATATAGAAAGGCTGGAGAGAAATGCCGTTATCGACCATTTCCAGTTTACCAGCTTCCAGAATGATTTTTTTGTTTTTTTGGGACTCGGTTTCGAGTCCTTACTTCGAGGGATATCGTTTTCCAAAGAAATGCTCCTTAAAAAAATGAATTACAATTGAAATAAATGTGATAATAATAAAAGAAAAATGAGTTCGGCGGTGTAAAAAGTAAACCTTGCGGCATAGGTCAAGTAGGCTTTCCCCCGACGCTACTCTTCGTTGCCGATGAGAGCGGTTTCCCTTTAAAGCGACGGTCGGCGCGTCTCCGCGTCCGCGACTTGATTGCCGTTTAGTCCGCACTGCAATCCTTTTTACACCTATATAAAACAGCCTAGAAGTTTTCCTTCATGAAGTTACCGTTTCCCTAGTCTCTTTTGCAACGATGGTTTCAAGCGGCAATGACCCAGTCTCCTCGGCCAAGGAAAAAGGGGGTTAATTCCGACTATCCGCCATAATCACTCAAGGCAGGCTACTCTATCCACAGCGTCTTTTAAAACCTGCACCGCGTAATAGGTTTAATCTTCGAGCCGTAGTCTCAACGCGAAATACCAATCGGCATTTTAACCACGAAAGGAAGCCTCCACGGAAAGCGGGTCGGGCTCCGTATGCCATTACGGTCCGCCCACAGTCCTAACCTCCCAGCAGCCACCCTAAACTGGGCGTAAAAAGCAGCAACAAGGAGTTTCATCGATGTGCCCTTTAACGGATTTTTAGGCCCGTCTTCGGCAAAACGTGCTTCAACTAGGATACTGTGCCGTACACGCGATATTTAAATCGCATCATAATTATATCATATCGCCGCGCAATAATCAAGAGAGAAAAGCGAAAATTTTTATTTGTTTACAAATTATTCGCAAATAAATTCTGCCGTAAAAGGGAAATGCTTTCTCGCATGAAAACGATTGCTTCGCTTTTTGTCGGTTTTGAGTGACATGAAATATATCAAAATCGGCAAGGAGAGGAGATATGGCAAGAAAATCGGTCTCAGGACCGGTTCGAATACAGCGAGGCGGAGTTTGCTTTGGAAATACGCATGTGATAACGCCTCATCCGTCGCGGCAAGCCGCGACACCTTCTCCCGCCGGAGAAGGCTTATCTGCCGTAGGCACAGGCGTTTTTTGAACTTCGTATTACACAAAAGCCAGCCGATGTGCAATATGCTTTTTGACTCGACGGTAACATGCACTTTACCAGCCTTCTCCGGTGGGAGAAGGTGGCAGCCGTAGGCTGACGGATGAGGCGTTTTTCCGGATAGAGAGCAAAAACTTCCCACGCAAAAATCTTTCGGAAGAAAAAGCACAATTCTATTTACATTTTCCCTTTTTTATGTTAAAATTGACAAAAAAGTAAATCATATATCCGATGCTAACGGAGAAAAGCTTTCAGAGGTTATTATGAATAAGAAGAAAATCGCCCTTGATTATGTTATCCTTGCTCTCGGCTCGATACTTACCGCTCTCGGAGTTCATTTTTTCAAGATTCCGAATAATTTCTCCACAGGCGGCTTCAGCGGTCTCGGCATGCTCCTCGGCAAGCTGATACAGGGGCTCGATACATCCACCGTTATTTCCTTACTTAATATAGGCTCGCTCGTTTTCGGTTTCATATTCCTCGGAAAATCCCTCGGAATAAAAACCATATACTGCACGCTCATTTATGCGGGAGTTGTACAGCTGCTCGGCATTATCGCGCCGATGAACACGCCTTTTACCGATGACAGGATGCTCGAACTTTTCTTCAGCTTTTTCCTCGGCTCGGCGGGCGCGGCGATAGTTTTCAAAAAGGGAGGAAGCACCGGCGGCACGGATATAGTGGCGCTTATCATCCGCAAATATTTCAAGAGCGATATCAGCGCGGCTCTGCTTGGCGCGGATTTGCTGATAGTGCTCGCTTCCTTTGCCGTTTTCGATGTAAAAACAGGATTTTACTCGCTCTTGGGGCTTCTTCTCAAATCGTTCGGAGTGCAGACTGTCATCGACGCGATGAACAAGAAAAAGAGCCTGATGATAGTTACCACCCATGCGGACGAAATAGCGAAATTCATCACCGATGAGGTTCACCGCGGTGCTACGGAATGGAGAGGAAACGGTGTTTTCACCGATGACAGCCGCAGTGTGATACTGACGGCACTTTCGCCCTATCAGGCGGCAAAGGTCAGCGCATATGCGAAAAAAGTCGACCCGAATGCCTTCATCATCGTGAATAACACACATGAAATATACGGCAAGGGCTTCATGAATATGAGCGAAATTTAAAAATAAATAAAAATTGGGGGCTATCATGATGAAAGTGAAATTCACCGTTCTGCCAGAGGAGCTTATATCTCCCGTTTCCGAATACTGCGCCGATATCGGCATCTGCATTTCGGACTCGGCAACCGCAAAGGTTACCGCTTCAGAGGGCGACTGTCTTCGCGTTGAAGGTACGGCGGACGACATAAGGATAACCTACAGTCGCCGCTGTGAGCTTTTCCGCGCGCTGAGCTATCTTTCCGATTTTGCCGAAAACGGCGAGCCGATATGCGAAAAGGGCAGATATCCTCTGCTTTCCTATATGGCGGACTGCTCGCGCAATGCTGTTCCGAATGTGCCTTTTGCCAAGCAGATGATGCGGAATCTCGCCGGCATGGGCTATACCTCGATGATGCTCTATATGGAGGATACATACGAGCTTCCCGAATATCCTTATTTCGGATATATGCGCGGCAGATATACGGAAGCCGAGCTTCGCGAGCTGGATGACTACGCATATTCTCTCGGACTTGAGCTTATTCCTTGCATACAGACGCTCGCCCATCTCGCGACGGCTCTTCGCTGGCCGGATTTTGAGGGCTACAAGGAATCGCCCGATGTACTTCTCATCGGCGACGAGCGTACATATAAATTCGCGGAGACTGCGATAAAGCGCTGCTCAGAATGCTTCCGCTCGAGAAGAATAAACCTCGGCATGGACGAGGCGAGTACTGTCGGCAAGGGAGAATCCGTCAAGCGTTACGGTCATCGCAAGCCCTCCGATATGATGCTCGAGCATCTCACGAGAGTAAACGATATCTGCCGTAAATACGGTATGAAGCCGATGATATGGAGTGATATGTTCTTCCGCATGGCTTTTGACGGCTCCTACAGAATAAGAGAGGGAAGGGTGCCGCATGAGGTCATAGAAAAGGTGCCTGCCGATGTAGAGCTTGCCTACTGGGATTACTACAGCAGGGACAGAGCGCTTTTCAGCCACATGCTCGATTGCCACAATGATTTCCCGAATAAGACGGTATTTGCGGGCGGCGCATGGAAATGGTCGGGGCTCGGTGCGCACAACGCCTTTTCGCTCGAGTCAAGCAAGCTTCAGCTTGATGTTTGCGAGGAATACGGCATAAATGAAATTCTTGTCACGGGCTGGGGTGATAACGGCGGCGAGGCTTCGCAGGTTTCCACAACGGCAACACTGCTTTATTTCGCTGAGAGGTGCTACCACGGTCAGTCGGATGAAAAGTGGCTCGACAGACGCTCGCGCGACTGCTTCAATACCTCTTTTGACGATCTGCTTGCCTTTGACCTGCCGGATTCGCTTCCCGAATGTACCGTTGACAAGGTAAAGCTCCCTGCTTCTGCCTGCAAGACTTTACTCTATAATGACCCGCTGGAGCGTTTCATCGACCTTCATCTCGTGCGCGAAACGGTCTCGACGGAATACGCAAAGCGCGCAGAGAGACTTCTTTCGCTGAAAGACAATGCGAGATTCGGATATGCTTACGAGACGCTCGGTTGTCTCTGCTCCGTGCTCTCTCTCAAGAGCGACCTCGGACTTCGCCTGCGCGAGGCATACAAGGCGGGCGACAAGGCGGCTTTGAAAAAGGCGGCAGATGATGATATACCGAATATAATCGATTATCTCGGCAAACTGCTTGTTTCGTATCGCCGCCAGTGGTACCATGAAAACAAGACATTCGGCTTCATCGCGCAGGAGATTCGTCTCGGCGGACTTACCGAGCGCATGCGCTCCGTAAAAATGCGCCTCGATGACTATGCCGACGGCAGGATAGACAGGATAGAAGAGCTGGAGACGGATTCGCTCCCGTATTCTCCCGATAAGGTAGGAAATTACCTCCCGCATATCGGCTGGAGAAATATTTTGACGGCAGGGCAGCTCTGATGCGTTCTTATACATCCGTATAAATAAGGAGAATTTTCAATGAATATAACTGTATATCTCGCTTCAAGCGACGGAAATATGCCTGCTCTCGCAGGCGCGGCGGCAGAGCTCGGCTCATGGATAGCCGAGGGCGGAGATACGCTCATTTACGGCGGCTCGAAGAGCGGGCTGATGGGCGTGCTCGCCGAGAGCGCGCTTAAAAAGGGTGGCAAGGTCATCGGCATAGAGCCGCAGATTTTTGTGGATGCGGGCTATGTCTATGACGAGATTTCCGAGCTGATAGTGACAAAAAATATGACCGAGCGCAAGACAAAAATGATAGAGCTCGGCGATGCTTTCATCGCTTTCCCGGGCGGAACGGGAACGCTCGAGGAGATTTCCGAGGTGATGTCGCTCGTGTCGCTCCGCTGGCTCGATGCGCCCTGCATACTCTATAATCTCGGCGGCTACTACGAGGGGCTCCGCACCCTGCTTGAAAAGATGAAAGAAACGGGGCTTTCCTCCGAGGAAAAGCTCTCGTGCATATATTTTGCGGACAGTCTTGACGAGATAAAAAAGATAATAAAAGAAAAATAAATTCCGCAAAAATGCCTTTTTGCGAATAATCCGCTTTTTTTCCGTCCTACAATAAATAAAATTCACGCAGACGGAGAGAGATTATGATTCTGAAAGGATATACAAAAAATATCGTCGTAGTAAAAAATCTTGAAAATCAGCTTATTGAGGAGGCTTTTCTGATACTCAAAAAAGAGGCTCGCGAGGAGGCGACGGAGACGGATATCGTCCGTGAGGCGAACATGCTGATAAGCGGATGCGATATCCGCGCAAAGAAAAAAGCTCCCCTCGGGGGAGCTGTATGCTTCCTGCTCGGCGCACTTGCCTCGGGCTTTGCGCTTTCGCTTTTTTTCATCTGTATCGGCGTATTATAAACAGATTTCTTCATAGTCGAGACTTGCGTCTCTTGCAAGCGTATGGCACGGGTATACCTGTGCCATTTTTTTTACGGCTTCTTCCGCGCGGCGAAAAGACGCCGTGTCCGCAAATATTCCGAAAACGGCAGAGCCGCTTCCGCTCATCTGAGCCATATGCGCACCGCACGAGAGCATGGCTTCCTTTATGGCGAAAACCTTGCTTGCGGCAGGCAGTGTGGATTCAAATTTATTCAGACTGAGCTTTGCCGCAGCTTTGAAATCCCCGCGCTCCATATATGAGACAAAGGCATTGATATCACCGCTCTTTCTGCAGAGCCCGCGCGCATCTATCTCGGCAAAAGCGAGCGGGGTGGAAATATTCTCTCCGTAGGGCTTCGCTATGAGCAGATGCAGGGTAGGATTTTGCAGGGTATCAGTCATCTTTTCTCCTATGCCGCGTGCCAATACAGTGCCGCGTCTGATGCAGAAGGGAACATCCGCGCCGATTTTCGCTCCGAGCGCGATAAGCTCATTTTCATCTGTTCCCGCATCAAACATATCAGAGAGAATAGTTAGAACAGCCGCCGCATCGGCACTTGCGCCGCCGAGTCCGGCTTCGGAGGGAATATTTTTGATCAGTTCTATTTCAAAATCGCAATCCGCCATACGCACGCCGTCTTTTGAGAGCGCATCGGGATATGTAGCGGCAAAAAGCTCTGCCGCGCGGTACGCGGTGTTTCTCGGCTGAGGAAGCGCGAGGTCGGCTCTCTGCTTGCCCTCCTTTGCGGAAACGGAAATTTTGCCGTTTCCTCTCACGGAGCGCAGAGTGACTATATCAAATATATCTATCGACTGCATAACGGTTTCAAGCTCGTGATAACCGTTTGGCATTTTGTCCGTGACATCGAGGTATAGATTTATTTTAGCGGGTATTCTGATAGTTTTTTCCATTATTATACTCCGAAAAAGGCTTTATCTGAATTTCGAGACAGCCCTCAAGATAATATTTCGCTTTGTTCTGATTGCGGTAAAGGGGCAAAGTTCCTGACAGCAGTAGCATCGTATGCATTTTTCGCGCTCGATATGCGCGACGGTTTTGCCGCCGGATTTCACCATGACTATAGTATGCTGCGGGCAGGAATTTTTGCATTCGCCGCAACCGCGGCATTTTGCCGTGTCTATTTCGGGGTGCGGAGAGAACATTTTGCCGAAAATGCCGCCCGAGAAAAGTTTCAGTGCGGACATCGAGGAGTTTCCTTTGCTTGTGGCGGGAACGATATCGCCGACGGCGACATCCTCAGGGCGAAAGAGCGGATATTCGAGCATGTCGGCGCTTTTCGGTATATAGCCGCGCTTCTGCGACTGCGTAACCGTGCCGACGCCGGAAAAGCCGAGTATTTTTTCTGCGGCGAGATCCGAGGCAAATGGACTGCGGCTCGTGAGGATACAGCCCATCTTTTTCGGATTTCCGCCTGTAGGTCCGTCGCCCTCCATGCCTACTATCGCATCCGTTATCGCTATGACCTCGCATCTGCGGCAATGCATATCGCAGAGGTCGCATATCATGGATTCGAAATCCTCATATTCGGGATGCGCCGCGTGCATCTCGAATTTTTCTATGCCGGGGATGGTGCCGAAAAGATTTTTTACGGCGCCGCTCATTGCCGTGAGCGAATGGGTTTTCAGCTTACAGACATCAAAAATAATATCGGCATTTGCGATGGGAGAGATGATATTGAAGCTTTTTACGGATTTCCCCTCGGGGAAATTGAGCGTCTGCGCGGAAATATCTGTATTGAAGCGCACGCGCAGGTCTTTTGCGGCGTCGTACATTCCGCAGACGCGGTAAAATCCGTCCATGCGCTGTGCCGAATAAACTCCGCCCGGACTTTCCGCCACGGTAGGCTCGATGCCTGCTTCGTTCAGGAGCATGAGAAGTGCGCGGATTACGGCGGGGTGAGTTGTAGCCGCTGTTTCGGGCGGCTTTTTCATCACAAGATTCGGCTTTATAACAACGCTTTTGCCGCGCATGCCGGCTATATTTATGCCGAGCGCCGCAAAATGGGATGCGAGGATTTCCTTTATTTTTGCTGTATCGTATTCATCTGCCGCAGATACGGCGACTTTCCTGCTGTATTCCATTGCTTTTTTTCTCCGTAATTATGAGAGTGCATACAATCACATCATATATGATATCACAAGTGCAGGAAAAATGCAAGTGGCAATAGGAAATAGTGCGGAAATTTACAAAATGTTATTATTTTGAATAGAGAATTTTGCAAACAAAATTATTTTTGAGGCAAAAACTCTTGCATTTTGAAAAAAGATATGGTAAAATAGTTTCGTTCATACGCCGGAATGACGGAATTGGCAGACGTACGGGACTCAAAATCTACTTCGCCGTTTCATACCACCGTTCCGTAAACCCTTGATTTTACAAGGTTTTTTGAAAACTGAATATGTAACTTGCTTTTAATGTCCCTCCACGATGTCCCTCCGATTTCTCGGACAGGACATCGGGAGACGACTTAAAAATATAAATGCCGGTGTGTCGGAATTGGCAGACGAGACAGACTCAAAATCTGTTATCCGCAAGGGTGTGTGGGTTCGAGTCCCACCACCGGCACCAGACCTTAACAGCTCGTAAACCCTTGATTTATCGGGGTTTGCGGGCTTTTCTTTATGCTCTGCTCCGGTTATGTAACGCCCCTCCAACAACAGAAAATTCGCCGTTTTGCAGCTCATTTTCAGGAGGGACATTGGAGGGACATTGCGATTATTTGGAGGGATATACACCCAAAATCGCATTGGCAGACGCAACCTTTGAGGCGAAATTCAAGTGCGTATAAATGTTTGAAGTGGTCGAAATGTCGCTGTGTCCTAACCACTCCTGAATTTCTTTCAAGCTGACACCGTTTGCATACAAAAGGCTTGCGCAGCTATGCCGCAAATCGTGGAAACGAATCTTCCGCATACCGTTCTTTTCAAGCACCAGCGGGAAATGCTGGGTGATATAGCCGGGTTTTACAAGCTCTCCGATCTCGTTGACATAGATATAATCGGTGTATTGCCGGCAATACGACCTGCCGCACAGCTTTCGGTTTAGCTCCTGCTCCGCTTTCAGGCGGTACAGTACTTCCTCAAACGGTGGCACAAGGGGCAGGCTGCGATAGCTTGCTTTGGTCTTTGTCCGATCCTTTTGGATAATCTTGCTTTTGCCGTCAATGGTCGCCTGCGTTACTGTGTGCCGTATGGTGATTGTTTTCTTCTTGAAATCAATCGCATCCCATTTCAAGCCTACAGCCTCGCTGCGGCGCAGTCCGTAAAATGCGCCGAGGATAACGCCAAGCTCTATGGGGTCGCCCTTTACCACCTCAAAAAGACGGTTTAGCTCATCTTCCTCATAGGCGCTGCCGACAAACTTTTCCTTTTTCGGCCGTTCAATGCGATCCGCCGGGTTCGTGTCAATCAAACCAAGTTTGAAAGCGTGCTGCAACGCCTTTCGGATATTTGCGTGGCGGTGTATCACCGTGTTTGCGGAAACGCCCCGCACCGTCAGTTCATAGGTGTAATAGTCCTGAATGTGCTTTGGCTTTATCTCCCGTAAGAGCAGGCCGGGGTGGTGTTCCTCAAAGTATGGGATAATTTTGCTCTTAATTCCCATAGAATACGCCCCGTAGGTCGTTTCCTCCACATTCTTTTTTATCATTTCCAGCCAGTCGAGCAGAAATGTTGTAAAGAGTATGGAATCGGTGGAAACCTTGCCTGTACTGCGTTCTAATGCTCTTGCCTCCAACTCTGCTTCTTTGGCTGAACGGGCTTCTATGAGCATTTTTTCGGCACGCTTTTTGTTGCCCTTTACAGGGAGCCCCGTGGATTTTGACGGCGTGTGCCGTTTACCGTATTCATCCACATAGTTGAGTACGATATGATAGTACCCGTTTTTCTCTCGCAGATGTCCTGCTACCATAATAAAACCTCCTTTGAATGGTACAGCGTAGATTCATCTGCCATTGACATTTATATTGTAGCAGAAAGAATCCCACAGGCCAAATGTGCAAACAAGGTTTTACGCATTAGATTTATCTATCAGTTCCAAGTATTCCAGAATGTTGAGCTTCGGGATTCGATAGCGGCGGCCGACAATGAAACTTCTAATTTCCCCAGACCGCAAAAGCCTGTAAGCGGTTTTGTCGCAAATACCGCCGAGCATTTCACGCATCTGCTCAACATTGACTACATCGGGATAATCGGCAAATAGCAGTTTGTAGGCTGTTTGTGATTCCATAGGCAGCCTCCTATCTGTTTTTCGGGATAATCTCGTAGTCGTACCCTGTACGCTGATTACAGTAGGTACAGGTGTCTTTTTCGGTTTGCTGCGGGTCGATCCGGCGTAAAGAATAAGCGCCCGAACCGTAGAAATTGTCGGCACAAGCGCTGCAAAGACAAAGAATTAACTTTTTCGGTATGCTCTCAATCAGACCGATACTGACGGCAAGAGCATGATTGATACCGCGGATATGCTTATCGGACAGATGACCGATAAAGTCACCCAAACGGCGTTTATCAACGGTTCGCAGTTGTTCAAGCAAAACAATAGAGGGCAGTTCTAAACCGTCCTCTGCGTTGATGTAGTAATGGGTAGGCAACTTCGGCTTTGCGTCCGTTTTGCTTGTGACAGAAGCAATGATAACGGTGGGACTGTGCTTGTTTCCGACATTGTTTTGGATAATGACAACGGGACGATAACCCTCTTGTTCCGAGCCGATCCCTTGTCCCAAGTCAGCGTAATACATATCACCTCGTAGATATGTTTGATTCATAATGTTTGACCTCCTTTGAATTTAAGGCGAATATTCGCCTATGTAGGAAATCAAACAGCGGCACAGAATTAAGGTCAGGAAGATACAAACATTCTCCGTTTCAGCAGACCCGTCCCGCCGTATGATTTCATATTTCAAAAACGATCCTATTTGTCCTCGACACCCCGGATCGTTATGGGAAGTCATCAAACGGCTGGCGGCTCACCAGCTCCACGGGAATCTCACCCCCGGTAGGTTCTCTATCGGCTGCTCTCATTGCCTGCGACGGCTCACACACGAAAAATGCTGCTCGCTCGGACTGTGACTGAACAGGAGTATCATTAGCCCTATTGCTTATCATCGCCATACCGGGAGCCTCCCGATACTTATAGCCGGCTGTTTATCGCTCCTTGCCGGAAATCAGAAAGCCAAAGACCGTATAATCAAAATAGGTGTAATCTCGTTGCTTCTGTTTTCCGCAAATCGTGGCGCAGCCGCTAATGTGGCTTATGCTCATCACAATAGCAATAGGAATGTGTTTGATGAATGGGTATTCAGTTGTAAAAGAGCAAACCCATTCACCGCACAAAACGGAAAACAGGCAGAGAGTTTTCGTACCTCTCCACCTGTTTCCTCACTTAAAGCCTAAAACACAGGGACTATTTCAAAATTTTTTTCAAATTATTCAGAGCGGCATAAATCGAATCCTGCACCGTCTGATATTTGCATCCCTCCATTTCTGCAATTTGGGAGTATGTAAGTCCATTGAAATAATACAGTATGAGCCTGCGCCGTTGTGTTTCGGGCAGTTTGTTTATAGCGTTGTGCAACGCCTCATACCGCATATTGCGAAGAACCGCATCCTCAACCGATTCCGGGAGAACAAACGCCCGGTCATATAGAGTAGCTTCGGTAAGCTCTGAATGCTCGTAATGCCGATCCACTTCATTAAGAAATGAAAGATCGTCCAGTTCAAAGCAATTCAGAAGCTCAAACAGTTCTTTATTTATCAGCAATTCCCGCAGTACACCTTGTCCGTCCCGAAAGGAAAGATAATGCTTGTCCTGCCGTTTGGAAAGTGTATAGGGGTTGTCTTTGTCTTTTCTGCGTTTTGGACGCTTCTCGTCCATAGTCGTTTCCTCCGATCAATCTGAAATTTGAGAAATTCAGATTGACGGAGGCGGTGAACGGCAACGTGGTAACGGGGTTTTGCTATATACAAAAACGCACCTGCATAACGGCAAAAATCGCCGTAACACAAGTGCGTTGTATTCTGTGTCAGATAAAAGGTGGTCTGTGGGTTCAGGGCGCGAGCCACAATATCCCGATGAAGAATTTAGACTTTTTTTGACCGTGTACCATCGGGGTGTAGGCGGTCTAAATCATACAATCATATTCGCTGCTTATAATCAGCAGCGAAGCGTTGGCGGCAGTCCAGCGCATAAAAAACCTCCAAACCAAAACGCTGAATTGGAGGGATAGGCATAACTACACACCCCGGCAAAACCTCGTTTTTTTATTTGTCGGGGCTGTTATTCTATTCAGTTCAATAATTTACGAACTGCCCGTTCATTTATAATTGAATTACCATGCCATTATCAACATGACATAATTAGGTACAATTATATGTGGAGGTGAACCGACAGTGCATAAAGAACCTGAAACGCTTGGAGAAATCCTTAAAACTGCTCGTATGCGTGCCGATATTACAATGGAAACGCTGGCGGAAAGAGTTGATATTACCGAGCGATACTTATATCGGATTGAGAACGAGGGAAAGAAACCCAGTTTTGATGTCCTCTATAAACTCATCCGGGAACTTGCAATACCAGCGGATTCGATTTTCTATCCCGAAAAGCCGTCCAAAGATTCCGAAATAGAAAATCTTGTCCGTATGCTTTACGGCTGTAATGAGCGTTCAATGGAAATTATCAAAGCAACCGTAAAAGCCACATTGGAAAGTCAACCAAAAGAACAATCATAAAGCTGCTTTTCAAAAAACAGAGCCGATGATCTGCGAGGTATCTCACAGGTCATCGGCTCTGCGTCTATGCGTCCGGCTCTTTGATGACAACTATATTCAAATTTTCAACTTCGATCAAACTTTCCTGCTTGCATTTTGGACAGTAGAGAGGAAAATTCTTTAATACCGTGTCCTCTCTGATTTTGTCACGCGTTTTACTGCCGCAAGCAGGGCATAAAATCCAATGCTCATTTTTCATTGCGCCACCGCCTTTTCATACAATCATTTTTACATCATCACACAAAATCATTTCTGACATCCGCAATAATATCTCCATTTTTGATTTTCCATAATCCATATAGCGATGTAAGAAACATAATAAGGAACATAGCCAATGAAGATATTACAAATGCTCCAAGCGGAAATACAAAATCAATTACCGCTCCGACTACAATGCTTTTATATATCAGATAGCATAACGGCAAAGAAGAAATGCCGCCGATTAAGATCGCAAGCAAACCATTCCGCAGGTTTTCGATGCAGAGCATAGCAAACAGCTTATTTACCGTCATTCCTACCGAACGCAATACCGCAAATTCACGCTTACGCATATTGAGGCTCGTAGTTATGACATTGAAAACATTTGCACAGGATATTACGGTCAAGAGAATTAAAAAGGAAGTTGAAAACAGCTTTATCATTGCGGCAAAGTTTCTCTGCGATTCATAGCTTTCAGCAGAACTGAATATTGACACATCTTCGGCAAGACCAACGCTCGTTAAATAATCCGTTGTGTTTTTTTGAATGTTCGCATAGTTTGGGGATTGTATCATTATTTCCTTGCTTGTGATTTCTGCATTAAACTCAGGCATACGGCTTTCGGGAATCAAAATACTGATGCCTCCGTAATTCGGTCTGAATTCAAGCGGAAAGTCATAGTTGCCAACCGTAAAATTAACGCTGAAAAAGGTATCGTAATAATTCTCATAATCAAAGCGGTCATTTGGATTTGCGTTAATATCTTGGCTGAGCCGTTCACTCGCTGCTTCACTCATATAACGCACATCGGCGTGATAGCTTCCGTCTTTCAAGATAGGAAAACTCGTGCTTTTACTATCCTCGTCGATTTCATCATAAAAGGCACTCGCATAAACGGAATTATCATTTTTAAGTCCATTTTGCGAAAGGAACTCGGAATAGCGTTCATTTGAAATAATGAATATATAAAACGGAGCTTTATATAATTCGGAGCTTTCTTTAAGTGTAGCCCAATCCGAGCCTCGGTAGCTGTCAGTTATCCATTCCGAATCAAGTAAAACACTATGGAAATGTGAGGGACTTTCCGCAAACCAACCGACTTCATCAATGCCGTCCTGCGATTTTACAAAGCTGTATAGCTCATCAAATTCTTTCGTGCCAAACTCCATAGAATAGTTCATACGCAGATCGTAGCCTATGTTCTTCCGTTCTGCTTCTACAAATGAGAGCATATACAGGCTGAACGCATTTGCAGACACAAAAAGAAAGATACTGATTGCAAGCGAAAATGTTATTGCACGAAACGCTTTCTTTTCTCGTTTTATAGTACGCTTTGCAAGCAAATTTTCAGCAGAAGAAGTAAAGTTACTGCACTTTACTTTCATCACGCCTTTTTCACCTTTCAGATTGCCTATTATCGAAATTTTAGAAGCAGCGCGAGCAGGAACACCGGCGGATAGTAACACCAACAGATAACCGAAAATTGCTGTTATCATAAGCAGCCATCCGTTTATATGCAGCCGCATACCAATGTTCACATAGAGGACTTTCCCCATATATGCTCCGAAAATATCAAGCAACGCCCAAGAAGTCAAAAGGCCGAGGACTATACCGATCGGTATCGCAACCGTCCCAAGTAAAAGAGCTTCGGAATATACAATCGTGCGAATATCTTTTTGGGTTGCACCAATCGAGGATAAAAGTCCGAGTTCTTTCGTCCTTTCGGAAACGGATATAGCAAAGGCATTGTATATCAAAGAAATTGCACCCACAGCGATGATAAGAAGCAAAGCGGCGGCAATCCCCATTATTAGGCTCTTAATACTCTCGCTTTGTGAAAACCCGAGATAGGAAAGCAATTCCGTGTGATACGAATATTCTGTTGTTTCACTTAAATATCGGCTTGCAAATTCGTACACCTCGTCTGGATTTTTAAGTGTAATGCGGAATACATCATTTTCGTCAATGGAGATCATTTGGGTGGATAAAACGCCCTCTGCCGCTTCAAGGTCTGCTATTTGTTCTGCGGTGGTGTTATACACGGCAATATGCCAATTTCCGTCCTTTTCGATAATGGAATCTATCGCAGAATCGAGCATAGAATTTAACAGCGTAAAAATCGTACACACCATGAGGACGGACAATACAATTCCCATAAGTGTTATCAGCGTTCGCCCTTTATTTTTCCGCAAGCTCCTTGTTGCAAGTTTAATACAAACACCCATAGTTATCCCTCCGAGAGCTTACCGTCCTTGATGATAAGCATACGGTCTGCCAACTTTGCAAGCTCCAAATTGTGCGTAATCATAATGAGCGTTTGACCGTATTGTTTATTTGCACTCCCCAGAAGCTCCATTACCTCTGCTGCACTTTTGCTGTCAAGATTTCCTGTCGGTTCGTCGGCAAGCATAAGCGCAGGATTTGTAAATAAAACTCTGCCTATGGCACAGCGTTGTTGCTGACCGCCTGAAAGCTGGCTCGGCAGATGACTTCTTCGCTCTTTCATTCCAAGCGTATCCAGCAATCGGTCAAGCGTTTCTTTGTCGGTTTTCTTTTTATCAAGGCGGCAAGGGAGCGTTATGTTTTCCTCAACCGTCAAAGTGGGAACGAGATTATAAAACTGATAGATTAAGCCCGCCTTTCGTCTGCGATAATAGGCAAGCTCCTTTTCGCTCTTGGCATATATATCCTCACCATCTACATACACCTTGCCGGAGGTGGGGCGGTCAATACCGGCAAGGATATGTAACAAGGTCGATTTTCCCGATCCCGACGGACCGATGATAGAAACAAATTCGCCTTTTTCTACGGTAAAAGATACATTGTCAAGTGCTTTAACCTCTGCCTCTCCCGCTTGATATGTTTTGCATAGATTACAAACATTCAGTATCGGCATATAAATCATTCCTTTGTAAGGCTTTCTTGTATTTTAGCTTCTGCTTCATCAAGATTGGCAAAGCTGGTAATTGCACCGTCAAACAGATCAGCATTGAAACGAATAGCTCCGTCGGACAAGATAACAGCAAAATGATCTTCTCCGAACATAGAATATTCGCAAATATCGTCATAGTAAAAAGTTTTTCCGTTGATTTCCGCACAGCTCTGTTCTGTTACTTCTTTCAAAAGGAAAATGCCCTCTGTTCCATTCTCCAAATGCGAGATTACAACAGACGAGTCATTTGCAGAAGCGTTATCCACACATTTCGGCAGCAAAACCGTTACCGTGCTGTCTGCTTTTGCATTTCCCGAAATAACCTTTGTGATTTTTATGGTAGCAAGTGCTTTTTGAGCAATTTCACCTTTGCCGTAGTCGATTTGAATATTGCGTACTGTTTCTATTGTACCTCGTACAATCGTATCGCTGTAACTGTTAAAGATTTCTTCCGAGGTCAATGGGGCGGGCAAGATTGTTGTTTTTTCAAATTCGTCAATGTAGGTAACCTTAATTCCTTTGGATCGCTCCAATTCAAAATCACCTTTGGAAGAACAGCCTGTAAAAATAAGGGTAGCTGCGATCAGCAAGAGCGAAAGTGTAAAAATGGTCTTTTTCATAAGTTTTGCATCCTTTCATAATTTGTTTTAGGCTTTCATGCCTTACTTATATAAACACAAAAGGCGAAATATCGGATGCAAAAAAGCAGGCATTTTTCAAAAGAAAACTGCCTGCTTTGCGGTGCTGATTTTATATTGTTAATCAGTTACTATTTTTTCAAAATAGTAAAATTGCCCATCGCCCTGCAAAATGATAACCTCGTCACTATATGGATATATCTTGGCTCCGATGATACTGTCTTTGTCGATCACGCTATCTATCTGTATAATGTCCGTTTCGGTTAAAATTCCCGTAAATAAATCCGGGTTCTGTTTTAAGTCCGAAATATTGTTAAGTCCGTATTTGTCAATAACCAAGCGATTTGAAAAATAACCGTATTGCTCATTTTCGTATGAAATAGTGATTGAATAAAACACATCTTGCGCTATATGTTCCGGTTCTTTATTGAGAACAAATACAGCAGTAATGCTTAAACTGATAACCAAAACAAAAGTGGCAGCTAACGCACTTATCTTTCTAAAAGACCATACAGCAGCCGTTTTGTGCTTGTTTTGATTTGTGCCGAGCATTGCATAAACCTTTTCGTCAAGAGAAGTAAGGTCGTGCTTTTCTTCTGATTCAGACGAAATATTATCAGCCTGTGTTTCGATATACTGTTTCATTGCTTCTTTGATTTTTTTATCGTTCATATCCATCCTCCTTTAATCGAGCTTTCAGCAGCTTTTTTCCACGAGTGAGCTGTGATTTTACGGTGCCGTGTTTTCTGTTCAGAAAATCCGAAATCTGCGATGTGGATAATTCGTAATACAAATGGAGGATTAGCACATCCCGATATTCGGCAGGCATACTTTTTATATTCTGATAGATGATTTTGCAGCTTTCGTCTATAATAACACTTTCAGCAATGTTTTCATCACTTGCAAATTCATACTCAATGTCTGACAAGGAGACCGTTTGAATATGTCTGTCCCGTATCATATTAAACGACATATGTTTTACCGCCATTGTCACATAATATATACAATCTTTGCTGTCAACATCTTTTATCGCATCTAAATTTCGCATAATCGAGGGGATTGTATTATGTACTGCGTCCTCTGCATCCTGCGGATTTTTTAATATTTTCAATGCGACTGCATACATTGTGTTTTTATGCTTTTCATAAATGGCGGTCATTTTTTCAATTTCTTTACTCATACGACCTCCTAAATTATAAGACACTCTCTCAATAATCTATAACACGAAAAAAAGAATTTCGGATGCATTTTAGATAGTAGATTGAAAATTTATTTTTTCGCTGTTTTTAATTCCTCAATAGCGTTCCTTTACTGTCGTATCGTATATTTTAACACATAAAAGTTAAGAAATATAGTCTGCGTTTTGTTTCCTGATAATTATGTACCAACCGCCCCCAAAAAAGGCGGTTGATTTTTTAATGCGCAGGCACTCCGTAACCGAGGATTTCATAATGCCCTACGGCATAATGATTTTCCCGGCAGGAATCCCCGGAATTGCCTTCTATGGTATAAATAATTCCGTCCTCAACTCGTTCGACAATTCCTACATGGTCGGATAGCCCGTCCTGCGGACCGGACGAACCCTTGTTGTTCCAATCGAAAAAGATAATCATACCCGGCGACGGCGTGGCGCTGTTGTCAATCCATTGACCTCTATCCTTAAACCATTGCACGCCGTTTGTGCAGCCTGCAAATTTCGGGATAATACCACTATCAATATACCCGCACTCATTCGCCGCCCACGAAACAAAACAGGCGCACCATTCCACACGGCTGTCAAAGCCATACCAACTCCAATACGGCTGACCGCCCACATTGCCAATCTGCGAGAGAGCAACGGAAACAATTTGTCCGTCCTCGGTGTAAATGCCATAAAGAACCGCGCTCCACATACTGCGATTTTCTTCGGCAAGAAGTTCCGCAAGCTGCTTGCGCTGATCTGCATTGAATCCGAATTTATCTGCCATTTCTCCGGCGGTCTTATGAGCCACCGATATATACAGATAAGTCCGTGTGACCGTCGTTTTCGTTTCAACAATATTGCCGTGACCGTCATCCGTTTCGGTGATAATTTCCTCGGTCTTTGTTTCGGTTCGTGAGGATATGGTATTCATCTGCCAGAATATATCTTTTAGAATCGCTTTTTTTGAAGCGTCCATAGTGGCGACATCCTGCGGATTATTCGGATCGGTAGTAGTCTTAACCGCATAAACAGCCAAAACCTCCGGCCAGACGGCACGGGAGCCGGACATTTCCAAAACATCATAGGAGATATTCGTTTTGGTGGTGTCAAGCTGCGTTTGGTAATCGGTGTTGATTTCCTGTACCACGCTTTGCATTGTCATACTGCTTCCCGAATCCTCGCCCGAAAAAAAGATACCGAAACACGAGCCGACAATCAAGGCAATCAGGCATACCACAATGATAATCACAACGGCAACCCAACCGCCGGCGGCGATAGCGGAAATCAAGGCCTTTGTTCCGGCTATAATCGCCTTGACCGCCGCAACCGTGGCTTTGGCTGCCGCCTTTATCGTGGCAACGGTCGCTTTGGCGGTGGCTTTCGCCGCCTGTGCTGCCGTCCTTGCCGCTTTAGCCGAAGCCTGTGCGGTTTTTTGAGCGACTTTCGCTGCCTGTTCACTCGTTTTAATCGCAGTTCGGGCGGTCTGTTCGGCAGTCTTAACCGTTTTCTGTGCGGTCTTAACTGAACCCTTTGCCGTTTTAATTGTAGATTTACCCGTGGATTTTGCCGTCTGCTTGATCGTTTTTTCGCCACGCTCCAGCGTCTTAATGGATTTTTGAGCCTGCCGCTGCCGAAAATGCTCTTTTGCTTTGGAGATATTGTTTTTGGTAGATTGAACCCCACGGCGGCCTTGTTTGTCAAACTGCCGAACAGCCTCACGGGTGACGGTATCAGCACAGCCGGAAATACGGTCTGCGGCATATTCTTCGGCTGAACCCTCTGCAGAATAAACGCCGTGCTCCGCTTTGTCCTTTGTGCGGATATAGGCATCTTTCATCCGCTCTGCGGCAACCGCCGATTTATCAATCGTTTTTACTGTTCCTTTGACAACATTTTTTGTTTTGATGTCCGGCATAGCGTCACCTCCGATCCGAGCCGGGATAATTCTTTCCGTAAAGCAGCGTGAAACGCTTTGCTTCGGATATTGCCGCCTGCGGCCTGCCATTTAGCTTCAAAGACAAACCGGGCGGCAAGCTGACGGACAGAATAATTTTTGATAAAAGTCCTCCAAGTGCTTTCGTCCCATTCTTCAAGTTGCCGCCATAAATCCGGGAAATACCGATATAGCTTCCGCAGTTCTTCTAAACTTTGGAGCGGGCAGCACCAGCAGGAAACACGGCTGAAAATACGATATAAACCGCCCCAATCAAAACCTCTTGCATAGCAATAATCAAGGCAGTCCTTTTCGGACATTCCCCATTCCACAAGAGGATAGCAGGCAGTTTTTATGCGTTGGGTTTCGTCTGCGGCAATACCCACATACTCCATAATTTCATACTGTTCTTTCAGATCACGGAGATAAGCGTCAATGACACGGGTTTTGAGAATACCCGTACACCAGCGGTTGCGGGGGCCTGCCCAACTCATTCCCCGGTATTTTGAAAGAGCAGGATTTTTTCTTTTTGGGGTGTAATCGTAAAAGTAGTATTCAAAATCGTGTTCTGCTTTCAGACGGATAATCGGTCTGCCGATATATGCCTCCAAACGGTTCAGGTGTTCATACATCTGCGGGAATTCAAGCCCGGTATCACAGAAGATAATCAGATCAACCGGGCGCTGTTCTTCCAATAGCCGCAAAAGCATAGCCGTCGAATCCTTGCCGCCAGAAAGCGAAACAACATATTTTTTAGGTTTCATCGCCGTCCACCTCCACGGCGGGAGGAATAACCTGTTTTGCAACAACGACCATTCTGCCGTTTTGACGGCTGTATTCGCAGGTGGAAAGCGTAATCAGCTTATCGCCGTATTCGGCAGAAACGCCCGTATCGTATAAAGCAAGCTCCTTGCATTTTGCGATATAGGCGTCGAAATCCTCCGCGCTGTCCGCATTGACAAAGTGGTAATACTTGAACCCTTGCTCGGAATAGGCGGCGGTCTTGAACGCCGCCACAATTTCATACTCGCCAAAATCCGAAAGCGTATCAAATCGGATTGTTTTGTGCTGCCTGTAAAAATCTTCGTCGGCATACTTGCAGAGATCGGCAAACATACTGCCGTTGTTCATGTGGTGGCCGTAAATTACGCAGTTGTCGGATAAACCGAGGTCGCAGTTTTCCTGCACATAGGGCACGCCGTAATCACTGTACTGCTTTTCAAAGCTGTGTTTCAGGTAGTAGTTCGGGTTGTCAATCGTCTGCATAACGGGAT